>JAITMW010000135.1 GCA_031277155.1 Clostridiales bacterium
CCCCTACGCTTAAGCCCGACATCAAAAAAGCCGGCAAAGCTACCGGCCTTTTAAATCTTCCACCTTCTTTATGGCTACAGGCACATATTTCTTTGCCAGCCTGCCGCTTTTCTCCATAATTTTTATAACAACATAAGCTGCGCCCATCAGAACGATTCCGGCAGAAAAGGCCGCAATCTCGCCGCCAAACAAATAGCCCAACCCAAAGCCGACTATCATGGCGCCAAAAGGGATGCCGTATGCCACGGCCACGGCCTTTAGCAGCGCACCTTCTTGCAGCTCTACCATCACAAAGTCGCCTACATCGGCGCCGCAGGCGTTCCGCGCGCGCATTATCATCTCGCCCGCATCACTGCCGCGGGCGCAGATTTTGCAGCTGGCGCAGGCTCCCGTGCGCTGGTGGCTTACAATTATGTCTTCGCCTATGATTTCCGTAACTTTTCCAATTTCGCCCAAATTGCACCTCTTGTATGGCGCCTATCGCTATTCCGTTTAAAAGTCGCCCTCAGGCTACCTTTGTGGTTTGCCTGCGGCAAACTGACCTTCGGTCACTTTCGCAAAGCGAAAGCACAGGGAAACACCGTTGAAGCGTTCGTTGTTTCATCCTTGGTTTCGGCGAAGGTTTCCCGCCGAAACTTGGACTTCGGACGATTTTAAATCGGATTAGCTATATACGCCCTACGGCCTTTGCTCCACAGATTCAACAAATCCAATAACTTCCACAGTGGCATCGGTGATATTAGCCGTAATCCTGTGGTGGCGCAGCACCTCTTGCAAGCTGCCTCTATCAGTAAAAGCCAGCCTTTCAACAACCCTGGCATATGCCACGCTGCCATCAAGGCGCATTTGCTGTACCTGCACGGCATATTCCACATTCTGCGCAGCGCCAAACTGCCCCGCAAATTGCGCCATTTCTCTTGCAAATGCCGATTCTATTGCTGATTTTACATTGACGGCGTGGCTTGACGGCTCAAAGCCCAGCTCGTCCAAATCTATGGTCACTATGACTTCCGGCAAACGCACGGAAACGCTTGAAAATTCAAGATACAAATTGTTGCGAGGTATGCCCAAAATACCTTCATTTTCGCTGGCATCAAAGATGACATCTGTCCCGCGCGGGCCGTAAATCACAGTGCCGGGGACGCGAATTTGTTGGGTATGGGGATATTCGCCGATACCAACCAAAGCCACCTCCATGGTAGTGGGCACA
Organism: Clostridiales bacterium; assembly: GCA_031277155.1. GTDB lineage: Bacteria > Bacillota > Clostridia > Lachnospirales > WRAX01 > WRBK01. Next base: position 1,211 of record JAITMW010000135.1, read on the forward strand.
CGTTGGGGCTCTTCGCCCCCGACGGCCCTGGGGGCGCCAAACAGCGGCATCACAAAAATATGCCCCCGATGGTCCATGCCGTGAATATTGATTATATGGTCTGCAAGCTCAATTGTTCGCTCCCTGTTGCCGCCTGCGGTAAACATGCCCATCGCAGGCATTGTTATATTCGTCTCATAATGCTTATACAGATGCCCAAAAATGACGTCTACACGCCCCGTAAGCGAGCGCAGCGGATTAAAATCAATCGCCCCAAGCAAAATGCCCTCTTGCGGGAAATGGCTGGTTTGCAAGGCGCCCATTGCGGGCACGGTCATACCCATATGCCTCAGGCCCACAGGCCCGGCCACCGCGCTTTCTCCAAAAACAAGGCCAATGTCGGGATTTGCATAGCTGATGCTGAAATTAAGCGACGAGGCCGCGGCAGAAAAAGTGGCGCTGTCAATGCTGATGTCGATATTTGAAAGCCCTGTGTCAACCGCCATGGGGTCGGTAAGATGGCGCCCCGCCGCAATGGCGTCAGCGTCAAAAGTAAGCTCGATATAGCTGGTTTGGCCGGTGTGGAGGTCTGTCACAGAGATTGTAAAACCCTCCGTCGCGGGGTCAAGGGCCTCAAAATGCACAACGGTTTGGTCTTGCGCCCGGCCTCTTTCAAGATTTGGCATAAGGCTGACATTTCTTTGATAAATTCTGCCGTCAAAGTCCTCCAGGGTGAAAATATATCGCGCCGGGTCCAATACTTGCCCAAAATAAAACACGGTGGCAACCTCGTCCAGCAGCAGCCTGTTAAGCACGATTGTGTCGTCGCCAAGGGGGGCCGAAAGATTGACCAGCGAATGGCTGGCGTTGTTAAACGCGTGTGGCGGCGGCGATACATTAAATGTGCCTTGGGGCCGGCCGCCCATATTTCCCGCGATAAGCACGCCGAACAAAAACAGCAGTGAAGCCGCAACAAGACCCGACATAGAGGCGACGACAAGCATAAGGGCCTTTGTGCCTTTGTCACCTGCGCGATATTGCTGCATCACCCATTTGCGAGGCCCGCGGGAACGCACGGCCTTTGTGGCAACATCCGGCATAATCAGTGTAAAATCTTTATCCGTTTCGCCGGTTTCATAAATTTCGGGCTCTTGTTCCAGCTGGGCATCAATATTGTCTATAGGAACCCAGTCTTCGCCGCCCTCTTCTCGCATCAAAGATTTGAGCATGGCGTCCAAATCGTCCTCGCTCATATCTCCGAATTCGCCGGCGTCAAGCTCTATGGCTGCAAAATCCTCAATAGTGGCAGGCGTACTGATTTGGCCCTCCAAATCTTGAAAGGCCCTTGTAAGCTCGTCCAATTCTTCGTCAGATATATGCTCTTCCACCATAGTGGCAAAGGTCTCGTCCTCGCGCATAATCTCCATATCTTCAAAATCTGTCCTGCTTAACATGCCGAGGCTCTCTATATCTTCGACTATATCCTCCAAATTTTCAAAATCCTTGCCTTTGTTATCAGCCATTTTTATGCCCTCCATAGCACGAATATAATTTCCCAAAATATATTATAACACATATCGAAACAAAAGTTAAGGATTTTATTTGCAAAAAAGATATTTGAATGATATAATGTTGTTTGAAAGGAAGTGCGGCAAAATGTTTATAACATTTGAAGGGCAGGAAGGCGCGGGAAAGTCCACACAAACAAAATTGCTTTACAGCCATTTCCTGGAACGAGGCTGCAATGTCATCCTTACCAGAGAGCCCGGCGGCACAGATATTGCTGAAAAAATACGCCATATTTTAAAAGACCCGGGCAGTGCATATATGTCCAAAAAGGCCGAGGCCCTGCTTTACATTGCCGCCCGCGCCCAACTGGCAGACGAGGTAATTTTGCCCCATCTGGCAGCCGGAGGCGTTGTGCTGTCCGACAGATTTACAGATTCTACAATAGCATATCAAGGCTTTGGCAACGGCCTTGATTTGGGCATACTGATAAGCATGAGCAACTTTGCGGGAAACTGCCTCGTGCCGGACATCACATTTTACCTGCAAGTTGACGTGAAAGAGGGGCTGGAGCGCAAATTGGCCCAAGGCACACCCGACCGCATAGAGCAAAAAGACCTTTCGTATCACATGCGCGTCAAAAAGGGCTACGAATATCTGCTGCGCAACTTTCCGCAGCGCATATTCGCAATCAATGCAGAGCTGCCCCGGGATGAAATCCATAAGACAATAATCAGCCATATAGAAAATATGAAAATTGAAGGAGGAAATACCCATGAAACTTATTATGGCCATCATTCACGACGAAGACGCCTTTCAAATTATTGACGTGCTAAGCGAAGAGGGCTTCAAGGTGACAAAACTGGCGTCCACAGGCGGCTTTTTGCGCGCGGGCAACACTACGCTGATATGCGGCGTAGAAGACAGCCGCGTCAACGAGCTTGTCCACATCATCGAAAAAAAATGTAAATCCAGAAAGCAAATAACATCCGTCAATTCTGCCCATCTTTCCACGGCAGAAAATTATGTGCCATATCCCGTGGAAGTTACGGTGGGGGGTGCTACCATATTCGTAATGGATGTGGCGGAATTTAGGCGGGTATAATAGAATTGTGGAGGAAATCATGGACATCAGGGTAAGCGACATAAACGCTGCGCAGGCAACAGCCGCAAAGGCCATAAAAGAAAAGTTCGATTCTAAAGAATTTGAATTTACCCTCAAGCGCATTGCTTCCGAAGGGCTGGCGGGCCGCCTTTCCGGCCTGATATCCGAAATCACTGATTGGGGCAAAAAAATTGCAGAACACCCCGATATCAGAGATTTAAAGCACTATCGCAGCCTAATTGGCGAATTTATCAACGAAGTCGTTACAAATTCTCACGAATTTTCCCGGGAAAACTTCTTGGACAGGCGCGGCCGCCACAGGGTTTACGGCATTGTGCGCCTTGTAAATCAAGAATTGGACGAGCTTGCGCAAGAGCTTATCAAAAGCGAGAAAAACCACATCGCCATCTTGGATAAAATTGACCAAATCCGCGGCCTGCTGCTGGATATTGTGATATAATGCGCTTCGGGAACATTGCGGGAAACAAAAACATAATAAAATCCATGCGGGCCGCCATAAGGCACGGACATATAGGACATGCCTATATAATTGACGGCCATTTGGGCAGCGGCAAGCGGCTTTTGGCCGACACCTTCGCCGCCGCCATCCTTTGCCAGAATTTGGCCGGCGACGACCCCTGCGGCATATGCATATCCTGCATAACCTTTCAATCGGGCAATCACCCCGATGTCGTTAATGTGCAAACCCCAAAAAAATTCCTTGGCATTGATGATGTGCGCGAACAAATTATCGAAAATATCAACGTGCTGCCATATTCCTCACAAAAGCGCATCTACATCATTGAAAACGCGCACACATTGACGGCGCCCGCACAAAACGCCCTGCTAAAGACCTTGGAAGACGGACCGAAGCACGCCGTGTTTCTTTTGCTGTCTCAAAACCACAAGGCATTTTTGCCCACCGTGCTTTCGCGTTGCGCCCTTTATAAAATCGCGCCCTTGGGTGACGCCGACATAGTCGCCCACTTGCGAAAACACGGAATTGACCCAAACATTGCCGCCATAGCCGCCGCCAATTCATCAGGCTCCATAGGGCGCGCCATGGCCATTGCCGCCGATGACGGCTTTATGGCTCTGCGCAATGAAATTTTAGAAATGGCACAAAACATTGAAAACATAGACATCGTAGAGATTTTTGCCGCGGCAAAGGCCCTGGAAAATCACAAAGACCACATTGGCCAAGCCCTGGACATTATGTGCATACACTATCGCGATATTTTGGTGGAAGATAAAACAGACGACCCCGCCGCCGCAATAAGAAACATCCGCATAATCGAAGAGGCCAAGCAAAAGCTGAGTCAAAACTGCAACTTTTTGCTGACAATGGAAATAATGCTGCTGAAGCTGGGCGGCTTAATATAAATTGAGGAGAAGTCCAAATGATAGAAATTATCGGCCTGCGCTTTAAAACCGCGGGCAAAATATATTACTTCGACCCAAACGGCAGAAGAATCCGCCGCGGCACAGGCATCATTGTCGACACCGTGCGCGGCATGGAATATGGCATATGCGAAATTCCCAACAAAATGGTGGAAGAGGACCCATCCTTCATGCCCGTGCGCAAAATCATACGCATCGCAAATGACAGAGATTTGGAAGTCCTGGAAAAAAACAAGCTTCGTGAAAAAGAGGCTTTTGACATCTGCCTTGAAAAAATAAAGGGGCATGGCCTTGGCATGAAGCTGATTGACGTAGAGCTTACATTTGACACCACCAAAATCATTTTCTATTTCACGGCCGAAGGCCGCGTCGATTTTCGCGAGCTTGTCAAAGAGCTGGCGGGTGTTTTCCGTATGCGCATAGAATTGCGCCAAATCGGCGTGCGGGACGAATCCAAATTCCTCAACGGCATAGGCATGTGCGGCAGGACGCTGTGCTGCGCCACATTTTTATCCGAATTTCAACCCGTCTCAATGAAAATGGCCAAAGACCAAAATTTGTCGCTTAATCCGTCAAAAATCTCGGGCATTTGCGGCCGCTTGATGTGCTGTCTTAAATACGAGGAAGAGACCTATGAAGAGCTTAACAAGGGTATGCCCGGCGTTGGCGACATTATAAAATCCTCTGACGGCCAGGGCGAGGTGCTTTCTGTAAGCACCCTGCGCCGCACCGTCCGCGCCGCCATACGCAAAAACCAGCACGAACCGCCAAATATCAACACATATGCGGCTGCCGAGATAAGCATCGTCAAAAAGGCCGAAAATTTTGACAATGGCGAAAGATACAACAGGCGTTCGCGGCCATGAGCGAAGCCTTATTAAAAGCCGGAGAGCGCCTGGACGACCTGCATCGCAATAATTTTAGGATTATACAAAATCCCGCGTATTTCACATTTGGCATGGACGCCGTACTGCTTTCATCCTTTGCCGCGGTGCATAAAAACGAAACCCACATGGACCTGTGCAGCGGCAATGGCATAATACCCATCCTGCTTGCGGCCAAAAATAGGGGCATATCATATGGGGGTGTTGAAATCAATGAAAAGCTGGCGGATATGGCTGTGCGCTCCGTGGCCTTAAATGGCCTTGAGGACAAGATACGCATACACAATGCGGACATACGCGCCTTGGGCGGTTTTGGCGCAAACTTTGATGTCGTCACCGCCAATCCTCCATACATGGCGGGCGGCACCGGCGCGAAAAACGAAAGTTATGACAGAGCCATCGCCCGCCACGAAATTTTATGCAATCTTGAAGACGTAGCATCCGCCGCCGCAAAGCTGCTTCGCTTTGGCGGCCGTTTTTACATGGTGCATCGCCCGGGCCGCCTTGCGGATATTGTGGTGGCCCTGCGCAAATATGGCCTGGAGCCAAAGACGCTGCGGCTGGTGCAGCCCAAGGCCGGTGCGGCCCCCAATATGCTGCTTATTGCGGCGGCAAAAGGCGGTAAGCCCCATATGGACATAAAGCCGCCCCTTGTGGTTTATGACGACGCGGGGCAATACACAAAGGAAATTTACGAGATTTATTATGAATGAGAGCAATCCCATGGGACAATTATATATCTGCGCCACGCCCATAGGCAATTTGGAAGACATAACCCTGCGCGTGCTTAGGGTGCTGCGCGAGGTTGACCTGATAGCCGCCGAGGACACCCGCCACACGCTGAAACTGCTGAATCACTACGATATCAAAACGCCCATGACCAGCTATCACGAGCATAACGAGGCGGCAAAATGCGACCAACTTGCGGACAAGATGCTGGGCGGCGCAAGCATCGCGCTGGTGTCGGACAGCGGTATGCCGGGCATTTCTGACCCCGGCCGCCTTCTGGTTCTCAGGTGTCATCAGCTGCAAATTCCGGTGCAAATGTGCCCCGGCGCATCTGCGGGCATTTCGGCCCTGGTATTATCAGGATTTTGCGCCCGCCGCTATGCCTTCGAGGGATTTTTGCCCCGGGAGAAAAAGAAGCGCAAAGCTGCTTTGGCCAATCTGGTGTCAGAACGCCGAACAATCGTGCTTTACGAAGCGCCCCACAGGCTGAAGCTGGCCTTGCAGGAACTTTATGAGCATCTGGGCGACAGGGAAATTGCCGTTGTGCGCGAGATTACAAAAAAATTCGAGGAAGTCAGGCGGGGCGGCCTGGCACAGATGATTGAATATTACGGCGAAAATCCCTCTAAGGGTGAGTTTGTGCTGATTGTGGAGGGTGCTGCGCCCGTGGCAAAAGATTGGCCCGAGGACATAATGTTCCACGTGGAACATTATGTCGAAATGGGGATGAGCGAAATGGAGGCCATAAAAAGGGCGGCCAGGGACAGGGGCGTGGGCAAAAGTGAGGTATATAGGGAGTATAAGCAAACTGAAAATACGACATGAGGTGGCAATATGGTGAAAAGAATATACATCGAGAAGAAGCCGGGTTTTGACAGCGAGGCCGCACACTTGCTTGGCGGCATCAGGAAGGATTTGCTTATTGAGGCGGCGCAAGGCGTGCGGATTGTGCATTGCTATGATGTGCAGGGGCTTAATGAAGCTGAATTTGCGGCGGCAAGCGGCGCTGTTTTTGCCGAAATGGCTGTGGATAATATATCGGATGAATTAAAGACTGCCGACGCGGATTTTGTTTTTGGCAAGCAGCTTTTGCCGGGGCAGTTTGACCAGCGGGCGGATTCTGCCATGCAGTGCATACAAATTATGACGGGGCGGCTGCCTGTGGTGCAGTATACAAAGATACATATTGTTTCGGGGGCGGCGCTGACAGAGGACGACAGGGCCGCCATATTGAAATATTGTATCAATCCCATAGATTCTATGCAGGCGGGGCTGGAGATGCCCGAGACATTGGTGCTGGATTTGGCCGCGCCGGCAGATATTGAAAATATCAGCATAATCAGTAAAGGCGACGATGAAATTGCCAAGATGCATGGTGAATTGGGACTGGCAATGAGCATTGCCGACCTTGCCTTTGTGCGGGATTATTTTAAAAATGACGAAGGGCGGGAGCCTACTGCCACGGAAATTGCCGTTATTGACACATATTGGTCGGACCATTGCCGCCATACCACATTCCACACGGAAATTACCGATGTGGCCTTCCAGCAGGGCAAGCACAGCGAAATTTTCGCAAAGACATATAATGAATACTTAGAGACACGCAAGAGGGTATATGGCGATGAGGCGGGCAAAAGGCCCGTCACATTGATGGACATGGCGACCTTGGGCATGAAGGCATTAAAGAAGGACGGCCTGCTTGATGATTTGGACGAATCCGAAGAGGTAAATGCCGCCAGCATCACAATCACGGTGGATGTTGACGGCAAGGACGAAGAATGGCTGTTGATGTTTAAAAATGAGACGCACAATCACCCCACGGAGATGGAGCCTTTTGGCGGTGCGGCCACATGCCTTGGCGGCGCCATACGTGACCCCCTTTCGGGGCGCAGCTATGTTTATCAGGCGATGCGCGTGACGGGCAGCGGCGACCCGCGGCGGCCCATAGCCGAGACCTTGCCGGGCAAGCTGCCGCAGCGCGTTATTACAACGGGGGCCGCCGAGGGATATTCGTCCTATGGAAATCAAATTGGCTTGGCGACAGGACTTGTCAGGGAAATTTATCACGAGGGCTATGTGGCCAAGCGCATGGAAATTGGCGCCGTTGTGGGCGCCGCGAAAAAGGAGAATGTGATACGCAAAAGGCCAAAAAGCGGCGATGTTGTGGTGCTTGTGGGCGGCAGAACGGGGCGTGACGGCATTGGCGGCGCAACAGGCTCTTCCAAGGAGCATGGGGAACATTCGCTGGCTGCTTGCGGGGCAGAGGTGCAAAAGGGCAATCCCGTGACACAGCGCAAATTGCAAAGGCTGTTTCGCAATCCGGCGGCGGCAAAGCTAATACTGCGATGCAACGACTTTGGCGCGGGCGGCGTTTGCGTGGCTATTGGAGAGTTGGCGGATTCTATTGAAATCAATTTGGATGCCGTGCGCAAAAAGTATGAAGGGCTGGACGGCACAGAGCTTGCAATTTCAGAATCGCAAGAGCGCATGGCCGTGGTGGTTTCGTCGGAAAATGCGCAAATTTTTATGGATTTGGCGGCGGATGAAAATTTGGAGGCCTATAAGGTGGCCGAAATTACGGACACGGGCCGCCTTGTGATGAAGTGGCGCGGCAAGGAAATTGTGAATATATCCAGGGAATTTTTGAATACATCGGGGGTGCGGCAGCAGACGAAGGTGAAAGTGGCACAGCCCATCTTTGAAAGTGCGCCGGAAAAAACCTGGCCGGAAAACCTGACGGACCTTAACGTGGCCTCGAACAAGGGCTTGGTGGAGATGTTTGATTCTACGGTTGGGGCGGGCACGGTGCTGGCGCCTTTTGGCGGCAAATATCAAATGACGCCGGCCCAGGCCATGGCGGCGAAAATTCCCGTGCCAAAGGGCGAGACAAACACCGCCAGCGTGATGAGCTTTGGCTTTGACCCGTATTTGTCCTCTGCCAGCCCATATCATGGGGCGGTGTATGCCGTGGTGGAATCTATATCGCGCATTGTGGCGGCGGGGGCGGATTATCGCAAGGCGCGCATGAGCTTTCAAGAGTATTTCGAGAGGCTGCGCGGCGCGGAAAGCTGGGGCAAGCCTTTTGCGGCGCTGCTTGGGGCCTTTGCGGCGCAAATGGCGCTGGGCATACCGGCCATAGGCGGCAAAGATTCCATGAGCGGCACCTTTGGGGACATGCATGTGCCGCCGACGCTGGTATCTTTTGCGATTGCGGCGGCAAAAACCGAAAATATAATATCGCCGGAGTTTAAGACTGCGGGCAATCACATTGCCTTATTGAAAACCGATTATGACGAAAATGGTTTGCCAGATTTTGAACATTTGCGCCGCAATTATGACTTGCTGCACAGGCTTATTGCGGAGAAAAAGGTGATTTCTGCTTATGCGGCGGGCTTTGGGGGCATTGCGGCGGCTGTGTCCAAGATGGCATTTGGAAACAAGATTGGCGCGGAGATTGATTATGGCGGCGACCTTTTTCAAAGCGGGATGGGATGCTTTGTGCTGGAGATGGCCGACGAGGCGGAAGGCGTGCAAATTATCGGCAAGACTAAAGACAACGAGATTTTGCGAATAAATGACAAGAGTATGGAGATGGAGGAAGCCATAAGGGCATGGACTGCGCCTTTGGAGGATGTTTTTCCGTCTGTGGCCACCAAGGCCGAAAGGATTGAATATGTGCCGCCTGTTTATGAGGCGAAGAGCGTTATTGTGGCGAAGAACAGGGTTGCGCGGCCCGGGGTGTTTATTCCCGTGTTTCCGGGCAGCAATTGCGAATGGGACATGGCGCGCTGCTTTGAGGATGCCGGGGCGGAAGCTGAAATTTTTGTGATAAATAATTTGACGTCGGAGGGGCTTGCGGAATCTGTGGCGCAGATGGCGCGGCGGATTGGGCAGGCGCAAATTGTTGCGATTCCGGGTGGCTTTAGCGCGGGGGACGAGCCCGAGGGCAGCGCGAAGTTTATTTCTGCCGTGTTTAGAAACGAGGCCATAAGGGATGCCGTGGCGGAATTGATGCAGCGGCGCGAGGGGCTGATGATTGGCATTTGCAACGGCTTTCAGGCATTATTAAAATTGGGATTGCTTCAGCATGGGGAAATTAGGCCCATGACAGAGGACAGCCCGACTTTGACATATAATGCCATTGGGCGGCATATATCCGGCCTTGTTTTGACGAAGGTTGTGTCGAATAAATCGCCCTGGTTTAGCGGCGTGGATGTGGGGGACATACATCGTGTGGCGGCATCCCACGGGCAGGGGCGCTTTGCGGCGGATGTGGCCCTGGCGAAGCGGCTTTTTGAAAATGGGCAGGTTTCCACTGTCTATGTGGACGAAGCGGGCGAAATTGCGCAGAATATGCCGCATAATCCCAATGGCTCGCTGTTTGGCATAGAGGGCATCACCAGTCCCGATGGGCGCATTTTGGGCAAGATGGCCCATAGCGAACGCATTGGCAAGGGCCTTTACAAAAATGTGCAGGGGAATTATGACCAAAAGATTTTTGAGGCGGGGGTGAGGTATTTTGTGTAACGAGCTATCTGCCTTGAGGAATATTGGCAAAGAGATTGAAAGAAAATTAAAATCAATTGGGATTGAAACTGCGGAAGAATTGAAAAATGTCGGAATCGAGGAAGTTTTTGTAAGGCTAAAGCTGCATTACCCGAGTGTTTGCCTTGTTCATCTGTATGCCCTTGAAGGGGCGATTTCTGATGCAGAATACAATCAGCTGCCCGAGGACGTAAAGCAACGCTTAAAAATTTTTTATGATAAACTCCAAACAGGCTCTAAAGGCCAATAATTATTTTGTGATTGCGCATAATAAGGTTTTGATGAAAAGGAGTTGGAAAGGTTATGCGCAAAAGTTTATATTATGCCGCGGGCATATTTTGCCTGATGGCTTCGGCCGTGCTGTTGCTTAACACAAATATCCTTCCTCTTAATCTTGCGAACAGCATATCGCAGATGCGGTATGACAGCGGATATAAGCATTATTATCATATCGGCTTTCCTATACCTAAAAATAATTTGCGGCAGGGGACGGTATATTTGCCGGTGTATTCCGAACGGGAAAGAGAGCAATTGTGGCAGGTGATGCTGCCTTTTTCCATTGGAGATGTTGAAATTACGGAGAGTGATGAATATTTCGAGGCGGTGGCCGATGGGGAGATTCTGCGGATTTACAAGTATTTGGATTTTATGGAATATGAAAACTTGCAGGAGGGCAGGGCCGGTGAATTGATTGACGAAAACACGGCGCGCAAATTGGCCGAGGAATTTTTGGAAGAATTTTTGCCGCCCAAAAAGCCGTATGATGTGCTGGCGGAGCGTATAGGCGACAGCTGGACCGTGACATTTTTGGGGCGGCTTAGCGGCATGGCCAATATGTCCTTTCCGACAAAGATTATGCTGGATGCCTATGGCAATATTACCGGCGCGTCCCATTATTTTTTTGAATATGAGGCCCTGGGCGCTGCCGATGTGATTACGCTGCAGGCGGCGCTGGCGCAGCTTCCCAGGGAGGCCGGGCGCAAGGTGTATCTTAAAGGGTATGAGCTGGCCTATGGCTTTGAGGACAGCGTGTTGGTGCCGGTGTATAGATTTTTTGGAGAGTGCGCCGACGGGATGTATTTTGAGGAATTTATCGGGGCATTGAAGTTTTATTAGGAAATTGGGCTTGCATATACATGGTGAAATCTGCTAAACTAGACAGAGCGATAATGACTTACAATTACAGAACCGAAAGACAGAGGTGTGATATGAGTGTATTAAACAAGATATTTAAGTCTTACAGCGAAAAAGAGATTGCGCGGCTTTTGCCCACTGTTGACAAGATTGAGGCCATGCGGCCCGCCATGAAGGAAATGAGCAATGCGGCCCTGACGGCCAAGACAACTGAATTCAAAGAGAGATTGGCAAATGGCGAGACCTTAAACGATATAATGCCGGAGGCCTTTGCGGTGGTGCGGGAGGCCATGTGGCGCTGTCATGGCTTCGAGCATCATCGGGTGCAGCTTATTGGCGGCATTGTGCTGCATCAAGGGCGCATTGCGGAGATGCGCACCGGCGAGGGCAAGACGCATACATCCCTTTTGCCCGCGTATCTTAATGCGCTAAGCGGCAAAGGCGTGCATGTGGTGACGGTGAATGAATATCTGGCCAGCCGTGACTCTGAATGGATGGGGCAAATCCACAGATTTTTGGGCCTTACTGTGGGCTGTATACTGCATGAGCAAAAACCTGCCGAGCGCCGCGAGGCGTATGGCTGTGATATCACATATGCGACAAACAATGAATTGGGCTTTGATTATCTTCGCGACAATATGGTGGTATATGAGCAGGACATGGTGCAGCGGGAATTGGCCTATGCCATTATTGACGAGATTGATTCTATTTTGATTGACGAAGCCAGAACACCCCTGATAATTTCCGGTGCATCGGGAAAATCCACCGACCTTTACAAAGTAGCGGACAGATTTGTGCGCACGCTGAAAAAAGGCCGCCTTATCAATGAAGACGAAGCGCTTAACCCCTTGATGAAGATAGAGCTTCAAGAAGAAGGGGATTTTGTCGTGGACGAAAAGCGAAAAGCCGTTACGCTGACGCAAGAGGGCATTGAAAAGGCGGAGCGCTTCTTTGCCATTGAAAACTTGTCCGACCCTGACAATCTCGAGATTCAGCATCATGTGAACAATGCGCTGAAGGCCAATTACAATATGCATCTGGACAAGGATTATGTTGTAAAAGAGGGCGAGATTGTTATTGTGGACGAATTTACAGGGCGCATGATGCCGGGCCGCCGCTATTCCGACGGTTTGCACCAAGCCATTGAAGCCAAGGAAAATGTGGATGTGCGCAGAGAATCCAAAACATTGGCCACAATTACTTTTCAGAATTTTTTCAATAAGTATGAGAAAAAATCCGGCATGACGGGCACCGCTTTGACGGAAGAGGGCGAATTTAGGGATATTTACAAAATGGATGTGGTGGCGGTGCCTACGAATATGCCCATCGCACGCATCGACCAGTCGGATTTGGTATACAAAACCGAAATGGCAAAATATAAGGCCATTATTGCCGACGTAAAAGAATGTTACAGCCGCGGACAACCTGTGCTTGTGGGCACTGTAAGCATTGAGAAGTCCGAGGTGCTTGCAAATTTGCTAAAGCGCGCGGGCGTAAAATGTAATGTCCTCAACGCCAAATATCATGACAAAGAGGCGGAAATTGTGGCGGATGCCGGCCTTAAAGGGGCCATCACCATTGCTACCAATATGGCGGGGCGCGGCACCGATATCAAGCTGGGTGAAGGCGTTGTGGCCTTGGGCGGGCTGAAAATCATTGGCACCGAAAGGCACGAATCCCGCCGTATTGACAATCAGCTGCGGGGGCGCTCCGGAAGACAGGGCGACCCGGGCGAATCCCGCTTTTATATCTCCCTTGAGGACGACCTGATGCGCCTCTTTGCCTCCGACCGTATAATGACGGCTATGAATGCGCTGAAAATGCCTGATGATGAGGCCATTGAAAGCAAAATGCTGACCAAAGCCATAGAGGGCGCGCAAAAGAAGGTAGAGGGAAATCATTTTTCCACGCGTAAACATCTTTTGGATTATGACCGCATAATGAACGAACAGCGGGAGATTATTTACGGCGAGCGTTATAAGATTTTGTCGGGCGCGGACATGAAGGACAATGTGATGACCATGACAAAAGAAGTGATTGGGCGCGCCGTGGATTTATATACGGACGATGAGACCGAAATTCTTGATATTGACACGCTTAACAAACATTTGGGGCCTGTTTTGCGTCTGCGGCCCTATAAGAAGGCTGAAAATGAAAGCAATGACGCCTTGAAGGAGAGGATTTTTGAGGATGCCGTAAAATTGTATAACAAGCGCGAGGCGGAATTTACATCAGAGCGCGTGCGGGAAATCGAGCGCATAATTATGCTTCGCGTGGTGGACCAAAAGTGGATGGACCATATTGATTCTATGGACCAAATGCGCCAAGGCATTACCTTACATGCCTTTGCGCAGCGCGACCCGCTGACTGAATACCGCTTTTTAAGCTATGATATGTTTGACGAGCTTGGGCGCAATATTCAAGACGACACCGTGAAGCTGATGTTTAATGTGCAAGTGGGCACACAGCCGCAACAGCGCGAGCAGGTGGCCAAACCCCTTGCGTATAACAAGGACGGCATTGCCGTGAAAAAGCCTGTGCAGCGCAAAACCGATAAAGTGGGCCGCAACGACCCTTGTCCCTGCGGCAGCGGCAAGAAGTTTAAAAATTGCTGTTTGAATAAGCAGGCGGCCAGTTAAAGGGAGACTATATGGAGAAACCAATAGACAAACGAAATATCCTGGATGAAGAAATTTTCACGTACAGAATCACCAAAGACAAAAAGGTCTTTATCTCATATGAGGGCAAACAGGTGACGGCCTTAAGCGGAAGCAAAGCCGGGAAGTTTATATCCGACATTGCGGGCGCCAACGGCAAAGAAGCCCAGTTGATTATGGCGAAGGCAACGGGGAACTTTAAGCGCGGCAATGAGAGGCCGTTCAAATAGAGGGGTGTGATAAAATGTTAGAGCAAGTTAGGGCCCAACTGGCCCCATATCGCGACAAACTAATCGAAATGGGGAAATCTCTTTGACGTTGCCGGATTAGAGGCAAAAGCGGATAAGCTGTTGGAAAAATCCGGCGCACAGGGCTTTTGGAATGACGCAGAAGCCGCCCAAAAGCTGTTGAAAGAAGAGAAGGATTTAAGAAAAAGGGCGGAGAGCTTCCGCGGGCTGGAGGAAGCCTATGACGAGGCGCTGCTGTTGATTGAGCTGGCGGAAGAAGAGGACGACAATTCGTTGTTGCCTGACATCAAAAAAGCGGCGGCGCATTTTGCGACCGCCTATGACAATTTGCGCACGGCCACACTGCTTTCCGGCGAATATGACAAAAACAACGCCATATTGTCGCTTCATGCGGGGGCCGGCGGCACAGAAGCCTGCGATTGGGTTGGTATGTTGCTGCGCATGTACACACGCTGGGCCGATGCCCGGGGATTTTCCGCACAAATTTTGGACTATCTGCCGGGGGACGAGGCCGGCGTAAAGTCTGTCACCATGGAAGTTATTGGCGACGCGGCCTATGGCTACCTAAAAAGCGAAAAGGGCATACACCGCCTGGTGCGCCTGTCGCCGTTTGACACGGCGGGCAAGCGGCACACCTCCTTTGCCTCCTGCGACATAATGCCCGAAATTGAGGACGACGCCACGGTAGAAATAAACCCCGAAGAGCTTCGCATTGACACCTTTCGCTCTTCCGGCGCGGGGGGCCAGCATGTCAACACCACAGATTCCGCCATACGCATAACCCATATCCCATCAGGCATAACAGTCCAATGCCAAAACGAGCGCAGCCAGCACAAAAACCGCGATGTGGCCATGAAAATGCTGCGCGCCAAATTGCTGGACCTTAAAATCGCCGAAAAAAACGAGATGCTTTCCGGCGTGCGCGGCGAAGTAAAGGACATAGGCTGGTCCAACCAAATCCGCTCCTATGTCTTTCACCCCTACAATATGGTGAAAGACCACCGCACAAATGCCGAAACGGGCAATATTGGCGCGGTGATGGACGGCGGTATTGATATGTTCATCAATGCCTATCTGCTGTGGGCGATGGAGCAATAATGCATGAAGAAAATCACCATAACCCAAGACATATCCGGCCAGCGCTTGGACAAATTCCTTGCGCGCTGTTTGGGTGCCGCGCCGAAGACATTTATATATAAAATGCTGCGCAAGAAAAACATTGTGGTAAATGGCAAAAGGGCAGATGGCGCGCTGATATTGTCCGCCGGTGATGTTGTGACGTTGTATTTGGCCGAGGGCACCATTGCAAAGTTCACCAAGGCCGGGATTGCGCATGACGGGCCTGTTGACATCATCTTTGAGGATGAGAATATTATCATTGTAAACAAATCGGCTAACTTATTGACACAGCCTGACGCCCCAGGCGGCGATTCGCTAATCGGCCGCCTGCGCCATCGCCATGCCGACGCCGCCTTTGCCCCCGTGGCCATAAACCGTCTGGACCGCAACACCACAGGCATTGTTTTGTGTGCCAAAAATTTGGCAGCGGCACAAATTTTGGCCAAACTTGTCCACGACAGGCAAATTGAGAAAAGCTATCTGGCCGTGGCCCATGGGGAAATTTCGCGGGAGATGCGGCTTGAGGGACTTCATACCAAAGATGCAGTGAAAAACTTGGCGGAAATTGTTCCACGTGGAACATTGGGTCGCAAGGCCGTGACAAAATTGACGCCGATTGAATATCACGCTGAAAAGAACGTCACCATGCTTAAAATTGGCCTTGAAACGGGGCGCGGCCACCAAATTAGGGCACATCTTGCGGCCATTGGGCATCCCCTTGTGGGCGACACAAAATATGGCGGCAGAGGGGCCGCGCGGCAGATGCTTCATGCCCATGAGATTGCCTTTGGCGAAATTGGCGGGTGCTTGGAATATCTTTGCGGAAGAAGGTTTGTGGCGCCACTGCCGAAGGATATGTTGTAGGGGCGGCAATTTGCCGCCCGTTTTATATTTTGGTATAATTTGGCTGTGGAGGGGGGAAGATATTATATGGGATTTTCTAACAGGGGGCTGCGGGGCTCTACTTTCGAGGAAATGATAAATTTTACCAATGAGAGATATCGCAATGAATCGCTGGCTATTATGCAGAAGGTGCCGACGCCCATTACGCCGGTTGAAATCAACAAAGAAAGCCGGACAATCACTTTGGCGTATTTCGAGAAGAAGAGTACGGTGGACTATATCGGGCTGGTGCAGGGCATTGCCATATGCTTTGACGCGAAAGAAACGCGGCAGAAGAATTTTCCGATAAGCAACATACATAGGCATCAAATTGACTTTATGGGGGAATTTGTGAAGCAGGGCGGTATTGCGTTTATGCTGGTAAATTTTGTGCTGTATGACCAATATTTCTTTTTGCCCTTTGAGAAGCTGAAGAGCTTTTGGGATATGGCCCAGGGAGGGGCGCGGAAATCCATACCTTATGAGAGCTTTGACAAAAGGCTGCTTGTGGAATATAGGGGCGGGTATTTGCGGTATTTGGATGCCATAAATGTGTATTTAGAAATTGGTTGATAGTGCTTAAAGCCTTTTGCGTGATGCATAATGCCGGGTAAACCCGGCTGAAGTAACGGCTGCAAGCCGTTATGCACCACGACTTGAGTCGTATACTTTAGCCGGGTTTACCCGGCAAGACAAATAAACATGAAGCCGATAAAACAGGGGGGAGAAAGAAGATGGAAAATGTCAAGATATGCCATTTTGCTGTTATTGCCCCTATTGCTTTTCCCCCTTGCGTCATGCGGCGGTGAGGCCGTTTATGCGCCGGCACCCCTGATGATTCAAAGTGAGGCTGTGGCGAGGCAGGATGAAATTGTGCCGCTTGATTTGCAGATTGAGATTGAAAACCACGCTCTGGGCATGTATGAGCCTGCTGTGGGCGGCTTTATCGGCGCGTATATCAAGAGGGACGCAACCGCGCGCGGCATAAGGGCTTTTGAGGCCGACACGGGCGTTAATCACGCGATTTTTGCTTATACCATGACATTGGGCGGCGAATACCCTCTGCGCTGGGTGCTGGAAAATATTGCCGGTAGCAAGATGCCGTTTATTATTGTTATGCCGCCTGAGGCGGGCGATGTATATGACATGGGCCTGCTTGCGGAATTTGCGCGAGAGACGGGGCGCTTTGATGTGCCTGTGTTTGTAAATCTGTTTCCTGTTGTGGAGGGACATCGCTTTGTGCCTACGGAATATATCGCCTTTTTCCGCGAGGCGAGGGGCGTTTTTGCGGAATATGCGCCGAATGTTGCGCTGGTGTGGGGGTTTGACGCCCAGAGCATGGTCTTTTCCACGCAGTTTTATCCCGGCAGGGGCGCGGCGGACTGGATACATTTGATAATCTACAATGAAGTTGACACATCGGGCGGCTTCAGGGATTTT
>JAITMW010000051.1 GCA_031277155.1 Clostridiales bacterium
CCTTCGCTGCGCTCAGGGTGACAGGTGTGACGGCGGGGTGACAGGATGGGGCGAGATTGCGGGTCGGAGCCCGCAATGACGTGCGGTAGGGCGCGACGCCCCAAGCGCGCCGGGGTGGACATCGCGGCGGAGATGCCATCCTAGGAGATGTCATTCTGAGCGAAGCGAAGAATCCCGCCGCCAGAGACCCTTCGCTGCGCTCAGGGTGACAGGGTGACGGCGGGGGTGACATGGGTGACGGCGCGGTGACAGAATGTTACGCAATTAAAATATTACATTTGACGAGCATATTTCATATTGGGCACGGGGGGCAATATGTTTTCGCCGCGGGCCGTGACCACGGCGCAGCAGGCCATAGGGTATGCCACAGCCACGCGGGAGCAGGCGCTGATTATTGCTTTGCGTATGGTGGAAAATTTGCAATAGCAGCTTTCACCTTATCCATCGTGTCGCTTAAGCCGCGAAAAATATGATTTACCAGCACAATAGCCGCCATGGCCTCCGCCACCACGCAAGCGCGTGGGGCAATTACGGGGTCGTGGCGGCCTTTTATTGCAATTTCGGTGTTTTGGCCGTCCGTGGTGGCGGTGTTTTGGGTTGCGGCGATGGATGAGGGCGGCTTAAACCCCAGTTTTATGCGGATTTTGGCGCCGTCGCTTATGCCCGCCATTATGCCGCCGGCGTTGTTGGCGGTTTTGCAAATTTCGCCGCCCTGCCAGATGAAGCCATCGTTGTTTTCCGAGGCGCGGCGGGTGGCGGCGGCAAAGCCCGCGCCAAATTCTATGCCCGCGGCACCCCCGATGGACATCAGGGCCTTGGCCAAATCCGCAGAGAGCTTGTCAAAGACAGGGACGCCTATGCCCGGAGGCAGGCCGCATATTTCGCAGATAATGGCGCTGCCGATGGAATCCCCCGCGGCCATGCAGTCCTCAATCAGCGCCGCGGCGGCTTTGTTTTGCGCAAAATCCTCGCCGCGGGCAATTTCAATATGGCCAATGGCCGCTACCCGCGCGGCAATCTCAATTTTCAGCTGGGCCAAAATCTTTTTGGCCACAACGCCCGCCGCTGCCCTGGCCGCTGTTTCGCGGGCGGAGGCGCGGCCGCCGCCGCGGTGGTCGCGTATGCCATATTTTGCCATGTAGGTAAAATCCCCGTGGCCGGGGCGAAGAACCCGCGCCAGATTGTCATAATCATCGGGGCGCCGGTCGCGGTTATGAATCAAGAGCGCAATGGGCGCCCCTGTGGTGACGCCGCCAAAGGTGCCGGAGAGTATCTCCACGGTGTCGGGCTCTTTCCGCGGGCTGGCATAGGTTGAATTTCCCGGCGCGCGGCGGGCCATATCCGCGGCAAAATCCGCCGCCTCAAGGGCCAGGCCCGCGGGGCAGCCGTCAATGACGCAGCCGATGGCGGGGCCATGGCTTTCGCCGAAGGTGGCCACGCGAAAAATTTCGCCGAAAATGTTTCCCATATTTCAAACTCCTCTTGACAAATTTATCGATATGTGCTATAGTTGGAAATTCAATATTTTCACGGAGGTGCCGGCATGTCCAATATCGGTGTTCTAAACGCAAAAATCTCCCAAACATTGCGCCCGCTGTTTGGCTTTCGTTATGGCGCGGCGGCGTTTAAGGCCGTCAACATCCTTATTTCGCTGATGCCGCCATATCTTATCGGCCTGTTGGTGGACGACCTTAACACGACAGGCGGCGAGGGTGCTTTGGGGCTGATTGCAATCATCATGGGCATTTTGATTGCGTATTTCTTTTTGGATTGGGCGCAGAGCTTTTTGTGGTACAAGATGTTGTATATCGGCACGGGCAAGGTGCGCAGTTATTTGTTTTCCAATGTGCTGCATAAGGATTATCGCTTTTTTGCGGAACATTCCATTGGGGACATCGAAAACAAGGTGATACATGACGCGGAGTATTACGCCAAGGCAAAGCTGGCCATGATGCCCACGCTGTGGCTTAACATCCTGCATGTGGGCATAATTTTGGCGTTTTTGGCCAATATGCACCTGACGAAAACAATCGTGGTCATCAGCCTTTGCGCCGTTTTTTATCTGCTGTACAGCCGCATAAACAAGCGGCTGCGCAGGGCCTCAATCGCAGAGCGCGAGGGCTTTTCAGAGCTGTTGAATGCCGCCAATGAGACTTTATTGGGAATAAATACCATACAGCTATACAGCGCCCAAAAGCTCTTTGACGACTATTTTGAACATTCCGTTGACAAATACGAAGGCTTTTTGATACATCTGCGCAAATGGCAGGCCATGGCATATTCCGCAACAGAAAGCGTCATGTCCGTAATCCCCGTCATCGCCGTGCTGGTGGGCATTGCCTTTGTGGCCACGGGCCATATCACAATTGGCGTCATTGTGTCCTTTTTTCTGTTTTTGCCGCGTCTTGGCTCTCCCATAAAGGGCCTTACGGATTTTAATATCGACTTGCAAAAGGCCCGGGCCGTGGAAAGCCGCCTGGAAGAGCTTTTGGACTATGACACCGACGAGGACGAGGCTCACTTGGAAAAAATTGAGAAAATTCATTCGCTGGAATTTGTTGACATCAGCTATAGCTATGCCGGCGATGAAAACGAAGTGCTGACGGATGTCTGTTTTAAGCTGGGCGCGGGGGATGCCTTGGCCGTGGTTGGCCCTTCGGGCACGGGAAAGACGACATTTTTGCGCCTGTTGAAGCGCCAGATTGCGCCGACTTTGGGCAAAATTTACATCAATGGCAAAAATTATAAGGACATCAACGCCGAAAGCCACCTAAGCCGCGTCGCCGTGCTGACACAGGATGTTTTCGCCTTTGACGACAGCATACGCGAAAACATCCGCTTTGGCAAGGATATTCCCGACGAGCGTATCGAGGCCCTGGCGAAATTTTGCGCCCTTGGGGATATCAATCTGGATGATAATGCCAAAAGCCTGTCCGGCGGCGAAAGGCAGCGCATGGGCCTGGCCCGGGCCTTGGCCTGCGACCATGACATTTTGGTCCTGGACGAACCAACCTCCGACCTGGACTTAACCACCGAGGCCCAAATTGTGGAAAACTTGAGAACTCTGCAAAAAGCCAAGGGCACAATACTGATTATCGTCACCCACAGCGACTATGTCCTGAAACATCTGTGCAACAAGGTGCTGCCGCTGTCCAAAATCTATCCCCATTCGCATTTGCCCCAGGCCGATATAGTATAAGCTAGGCCTTTTGATTCAGCTTGTATCTGCGGATAATCCTAATCATCGGCAGGCCAAGCATCAGCGCAAGCACAATTTGCATGACATTGTTTGGAACAAATGCCAGCGGCACCGCCCAAGGCACGCCAAAAACAACCACCTGCCCCACATACATAGCGGCCACAAGCCACAGGCCGCCCACGAGAGCCGCCAAAATATTGCGATGGATTTTTTCGCCCCGCGCGTTGGCCCCGTGGGCAATGCTGCCAAAAATAATGGCCATAATGGGGCGGCTTATCAGATTTACCGGCGCCCACAACACCAGGCCCCATGTCAAATTAAACAAAATCATGCCCAGGGAGCTGATGGCCCCCATCTTAGGCCCAAAGGCCACGGAAATAACAAAGACCACAGCCGTCCCCGTATGCACCTGCCCGGCGCCCGTGATGTCGGGCGAAGGTATGCGCAGATACGCCGTGGCCAGATATACAATGGCCACAAACAGCGCGGACAGCACTAAATCACGCGTTTTCATAAGCACAATCACCAATGAGAATTATAACAGAAATTATTGAAATAGTAAAGCGGATGTTATATTGTTGAAAAATCCGTCTCGCCAAACTTTGAATAATTCCGCTGCGCCGCCTCCCAATCAATGACATTAAACCAGTTGTCAATATATTCGGCGCGCCTGTTTTGCACCTTGAGATAATACGCATGTTCCCACACGTCCAAATTGATGACAGGCGTGAGGTTTGCCGGGATTTGCGTGTCCTGATTGGGCGTTTTGTAAATGGAAAGGCGCCCTGTGCCGTCCGCCACAAGCCAGGCCCAACCGCTGCCAAATACTGACAATCCCGCGGCCTTAAGCTGGGCCAAAAGCTCCTCAACCGCGCCGAAATCGCGCTCTATGGCGGCCTTCAGGCTGCCCTGAGCCAGCGGCTTGCCGCCCGGAGCCATGATGTTAAAATACAGATTGTGATTATACACACCGCCGCCGCTGTTGCGCACAGGCGCCTGTATGGCCTGGGGCAGCTGCTCCAGATTGTACAAAAGCCGCTCCAGCGGCCATGACTGATAGTCAGGCTGATTTTCCAGCGCCTTGTTCAAATTGTCCACATAGGTTTGCACATGCTTGCTGTGATGGATTTCCATGGTTTTCGCGTCAATAAACGGCTCCATCGCGTCATATGCGTATGGCAGCGGTTGAAGTTGGAATGGATAATGCATAAAAAACCTCCAATAAAATGTATTTGATTATCTTAATTTTTGTCTAATAAAATTCGGCCCTCGCCGACTTTTTTCGTGATGCCCTTCTTGTCAAAATATTCCAGCAAGGCCAAGGCATATTTGCGGCTGGCGGCGATGGCGTCGCGAAAATCAGCCAGCGCAACTTCATCTTTGGCCTTAGCCAGCGTGATAAAAATCTGCAATGCCTGCTCAAAAAAGTCCTTGCGTATGTGGATTTGCGGCGTCAGCGCAACAACCTCGCCCCTTTTTATCAGCGATTGAAACACCTGCGTAAAGTCGCGCTTTTCCTTGGCAAAATTTGCGGCCACTTCCTCGGGGGTTGGCGTTGTAAATCCCGCCTCGCCATAAATCGCCAAAATTTTGTCGGCAATCTTTTTGTGACTGTCAGTAGCTTTTGCTGCAAAGTTCGTATGGGCAATTGTATTGCCGCTCTTTCGCACAAAACCCATGCCCGCAAGGCTTTGCACCGCATTTTCCGCCACCGTTTTGCCAACATGCGGCAACAGCCTTGTGTAAAACTCCGGCGCCGCCATGCCCTCGTGCAAAGGATTCTCCCCGTGATATTTGCTAAGTATATTCTGCGCGCGCTTGCCCAATTCATCCGCATAATCTCTATGCACCGCCGTTGATTCTGATACAATCAGTTTGCCTTGCTCCGCCAGCTTCTTCAAGGCGCCGCAAAAATCCTCTTCCAAAAAATACCGACGCCTGATTTGCTCAATATTGGGAAAATTCGCGCTGCGCTCCGCAAAAATCGCGGCAACGCGCTGTGTCAAATCGCCCTTTTCCTTGATTTCAAGCCGCCCGGCCGCCAGCCCATCCCGCTTTGCCCTCACGGCCACTGCATCCAAAATGATGCCGCCGCCCACGGTTTCCATCGGCGAATAAAAGCGCAGCACAAAACGGTCTCCGGTTTTTGCGGCCAGCGGCTGCGCCAGCCGCAGCTGCGCATAAGCCCGCCCGCCGGGCGAAATCACGTCTCTGTCAAATAATGTCAGGCTACACAGCATATCCGCCGTACCATGATACAAATGCAACCGAGAGTTGTGTCGAATTTCGCGACTGCAATCAGCATCAATTTGTATCACCACATCCAGCAAGCGTGAATTTTCAAGAGAATCAGGTTGGGCAACAAGGTCCCCCTTGCTGATGTCCGACACTTTCAGTCCCGCTAAATTCACCGCTACGCGCTGGCCCGCCGCGGCGCGCTCCACCTCATCGCCATGCACATGTATGCGGCGCGCCTTGGCCGCCAATCCCGACGGATACAGCGCGACATCCTGCCCAAGCGCGAGGCTGCCCTCAATCAAAGTGCCCGTCACCACCGTGCCAAAGCCGCCCATGGTGAAGGCTCTGTCGATTGGCAGACGAAAAGGGATGCCCGTCTTTTTGGGCGGCGCGGCGGCAAGCATGGCAAATATTTCCTGACGCAGACTGTCAATACCCTGCCCCGTGGCCGCCGAAACCGCCATAATCGGCGCGCCTTCAAGGAAACTGCCGCGCAGCTCTTCCTCAATATCCAGCGCAACCATGGCCAGCCAATCTTCCTCTACAAGGTCGGCCTTGTTAAGGGCAACCAGGCCGCGCTTGATACCCAGAGTTTTCAAAATCGCCAGATGCTCCCTCGTTTGGGGCATTATGCCCTCATCGGCGGCCACAACCAGCATTGCCAGGTCGATGCTTCCGGCGCCGGCCAGCATATTGCGCACAAACCTCTCATGGCCCGGCACGTCAACAATGCCCGCCCTTTCGCCGTTTGGCAGGGTCAGGTACGCAAAGCCCAGCTCTATGGTAATGCCGCGCTTTTTTTCCTCCGCCAGACGGTCGGTGTCCATCCCCGTCAAGGCCTTTATTAACAGGGTTTTGCCGTGGTCCACATGCCCTGCCGTGCCGACAATTGAATTACTCATGACAATTTCCCCCAAAAATGGAATTTATTGCGTCGGAAATTATCGAAAGCTCCTCATGTGATACTGTGCGTACATCAAACAAGAGTTCATTTCGATAAATTCTTGATACAATCGGAATCGTCCAGCCGCGCAACCGCCTCTCCAGCTCTTGCAGAGGCATGGACTTGGGCGAAATGGCCACAGCATAGGACGGGAAAATCTCCGCCGGCAGCGAGCCGCCCCCGGCCTGCCCCTGGGTCATGATGACACTGGCAGTAAATATATCCGGTCTTGGCAAAATTTGGCTAATCAATTCTTCAGCGTCCTGCTCCAGCCTTTGCACGCTCTTTTTCAGCATGGCAACAACGGGAATTTCCTCCTGCCTCCCTTCTTCATATTTCGCGAGGGTAGCTTCCAGCGCGGCCAGTGTCAATTTATCCATGCGCAGCGCGCGGTATAGCGGGTGTTTGGCAATTTTGTCAATATATGCCTTTTTGCCCGCAATTATGCCGCATTGCGGGCCCCCAAGCAGCTTGTCACCGCTAAAACACAGCACATCAGCCCCTTGCGAAACAACCTCTTGCACTGTAGGCTCGTGCCGCGACAATTTGGTCAAGCAGCCCCCGCCAAGGTCGTAAATCAGGGGCTTTCCGTGCTTTGCGGCCAGCGTTGCCAAATCTTCAATACTCACAGTTTCAGTAAATCCCACGATGCGATAATTTGACGTGTGAACCTTCAGTATCGCCGCGGTATCGTGAGAAATCGCCGCCTCATAATCAGCAAGGCGCGTCTTATTCGTCGTGCCGACCTCCACAAGCCGCGCGCCGCCCTGAGAAATCACATCAGGCACGCGGAAAGAGCCGCCAATTTCTACCATTTCGCCTCGTGACACAACAACCTCGCCAGCGTCGCACAGGGCGGACAGCGCCAGAAGCACCGCCGCCGCGTTGTTGTTGACGCAAAGGGCGTCCTGGACGCCGCAAAGCCTGATAAGACGGGCTTTCACGCCATCCATACGGCTGCCGCGGCTGCCGCTCTCCAAATCATACTCCAGGTTGCAATATCCCAGGGCAACCCGCGCCACATGCTCCGCAACTGATTGTAGCATTGGCGCGCGCCCCAAATTTGTGTGCAAAACAACTCCCGTAGCATTTACAACCCTGCCCAGGACAAAAGCCGCGGTTTTTGCGCCTTTCTCGGCAATCATCGTCAAGATTTCGGCGTCATCGGGAATTTCGGTGATATCCCCCGACAAAACCCCTTGGCGCAGACCATCCAAAACCTCTCGCGCCGCAGCCAAGTTCGCTTCGTCACCCAATTGCCGCATCAAAAAATCTACTTGCGGTATTCTTCGCAAAATGTCTTTCACGCTGTTATTCATTCGCTCACAAATCCTGCTTCTGTCAGTATTTTTTTTGCCGCTTCGTGCCGCGCCTCATTAACCAGCGCAATAGGCCCCGTGCAACCCATGCCGCTTTCGGCGTAAATTCCGGCCTTCCACAGCACATTTACGGCATCGTCCAGCTCTGTAATCTCGATGCCGGAAATCTCTGCGGTCACAATCTCCTTGGGCGGTGCCGCCACAACTTCTGCAACTGTTTGTACTGATTTCTCTGCAATTTTCTCCAGCACGCCGCGCAGTCCGGCCGCATTAGCCGCCGCAAACTCTGCTTTCATCACACTTTTCCAATTGCCGCGCACCAATTGCCCCGCATATTCCATGGC
>JAITMW010000122.1 GCA_031277155.1 Clostridiales bacterium
TTGGGGCCGCCGCGGAGGTGGCCCGGGCAAAGGAGCTTGGCCTTGACATCATCATAATTGACCATCACGAGGCGCAATATACCGAAGAAAACGGCGTGCGCACGGAGATTTTGCCGCCGGCGGACGCCATAATCGACCCTAAGCGCGGGGATTGCCCATATCCTTTCAAGGAGATGAGCGCGGCGGGAATTACATATAAATTCGCGAGGCATCTTCATTCGGCCTTTGGCGCGAAATTTGCCGACGAAGCTGAATTTCTGGTATTTGCCGCCATCGCCGCCTTTTGCGATGTTGTTGACCTGGTGGACGAAAACCGCATAATTGCGGCAAACGGCCTGTCCATATTACGCAGGCAGGCTTTCAAAAATATTGGGCTAAAGGCTCTTGTAAAAGCGCGAAATTTGGAATATAATAAGATAGACACCTTTGACATCGGCTTTATTTTGGGACCCTGCATCAACGCCACAGGGCGGCTGGATTCTGCGGAGCTTGCCGTGCAGCTGTTTTTGTGCGACTGCCCTAAACAGGCGGAAGCATTGGCGGCAAAGCTGGTGGAATTAAATGACGAGCGCAAGGCCCTTACGGCGCAATATGCCGAAAAGACCACCCAAGAGCTGGCCGACGCACAGGACAAGGTGCTTGTGGCCTTTGTGCCGGATATGCACGAGAGCATTGCGGGCATTGTGGCCGGGCGCGTGAAGGACGCGCTGCATCGCCCCGTCATTGTCTTCACAAAAAGTGTTGACGGGGATATCGCAAAGGGTTCGGCCCGGTCCATCGAGGCATATAATGTCTTTGAGGAATTGCAGAGGCACAAAGAGCTGTTTATCCGCTTTGGCGGCCACAAAATGGCGGCGGGCGTCAGCCTCCTTGTTGAGAATATCGACATACTGCGGCGGCGGCTTAACGAATTCTGCCTGTTGACCGACGCGGACTTTGTGCCGATAATTTACGTAGAAAAGGAGCTTTGTCTGGATGAAGTGACATACGAGCTGGCGCAATCCATACAAATTTTGGCCCCGTTTGGCAAGGCGAACAAGCAACCTGTATTTATCACCCGAGAAATTTACACGGAAAGTGCCGAAATTATCGGACAAAGCGGCAGCACCTTGCGCCTGGCTTTCCGTAGCGATGCAGGCCGGAAAATACGCGCCATAGCCTTTAAAAGCGTCGAAAAATTCCGCAACATGCTTGCGAAATCCTATAGCAAAGAGGTTTGCGAGAAGTTTGCAAATGGGCAGCTGCGGAATTTGGCCATAAAGATGGATATGGCCTATCATATCGAAGTAAATACATATAATGGCAATTCCAGCTTGCAGCTGCGGGTGTTGGATTTTGCTTTTTAAATCAAAACTAATTATCCAAAGGAAGGGACAAAAATGGATTTAAAACAAATTATCAGGGATTTTCCCGACTTTCCCCGTCCGGGCATTTTGTTTCGGGACATCACCACGATTCTTAAGGACCCGGCCCATTTCCGTTTTGCCATTGAGCAAATCGAAGAGCAACTGGAGGGCATTGAATATGACCTCGTAATTGCGCCGGAGGCCCGCGGCATCATGTTTGGCGCGCCCATTGCCGCGCGGCAGAAAAAGGGCTTTGTGCCCGCGCGCAAGAAGGGCAAGCTGCCCGGCGAAGTGGTGCGCAAGACATATTTTCTGGAATATGGCCTGGATGCGATAGAAATCCACAAAGACGCCATAAAGCCGGGGCAAAAAGTGGTTATCATTGACGACCTTTTGGCGACGGGCGGCACCGCCAAAGGCATTTGCGACATTGTGGAGGAATTGGGCGGCCAAGTGGTCTGCATTGTCTTTTTGATAGAGCTTTGCGCCATAAAGGGCGGCGAAATCTTAAAAGACTATGATGTGCGCACCGTGCTGAAGTATTGATTTAAAGACAAGAAAGGGGCGAAATATGGCGAATATCGAAAGAAGAAGGTTTAGCGACATTGACTTTGTAGGGGATTTGGGCCTTATCGCGCTGAAAAGCTGCAAGGATTTCGGCAGCAAAGTGGACGCCAATATCAAGCGCCTGCGCCACAAAGCGAATATCCCATACCCTGACACCTATATGATTGATGCCGAGGAAATCCGCTTTACCAACGGCGAGGGCAAGATAATCCTCAATGAGACGGTGCGCGGCAAAGACATCTATCTCATCTGCGATATAGGCAATTACAGCCTTACATACAGCCTGTACGGCCACACCAATTCCATGGGCCCTGACGAGCATTTTCAGGACATCAAGCGCGCTGTTTCGGCCATAGGAGGCAAGGCCGCGCGCATAAATGTGATAATGCCCATGCTTTATGCCTCGCGCCAGGACAGAAACAAGGGCCGCGAATCTCTTGACTGTGCCCTGGCCCTGCGCGAGCTTGAAGCCCTTGGCGTGCGCGACGTCATCACCTTTGACGTCCACAATCCTTCCGTACAAAACGCCGTGCCCCTTATGTCCTTTGAAAATCTTTACGCCACTTATGAAATTGTAAAAAATTTCATCAAGGACGAGGGCGAAATTGTCTCTGACAAAGAAAATTTCCTGATTATAAGCCCCGACCTTGGCGGCATGGAGCGCGCAATTTATTATTCCACCGTTATGGATATTGACGTGGGTATGTTTTACAAACGGCGGGACTATTCCCGCATTGTGGACGGCCGCAACCCCGTTGTTATGCACGAATATCTGGGCCGTGACGTGGCCGGCAAAAATGTCATAATTATTGACGATATGATATCCTCCGGCGACAGCATTTCCGAGGTAATTCACGACTTAAAAAGGCGCCGCGCCGCCAAAATTTTTGTGGCTACAACCTTTGCCCTTTTCACTAGGGGCATTGCCGCCTATCAGGAGCTGTACGACAAGGGTATGCTGACAAAGGTATATTCCACCAACCTAACCTATGTGCCCGATGAAATTATCGCGGAGCCTTGGTTTAAACATGTGGACATGTCCCCCTTTGCGGCAGAAATTGTCAACAACCTCAACATGAACCGCTCCATAGAGCCTCTGCTGGATGCCACAGGCAGGCTGGAAAAGCATTTGTC
>JAITMW010000072.1 GCA_031277155.1 Clostridiales bacterium
CAGCGCCGATGAAACCGCGCCGCGGGCGGCGGCGGAATAATATAACGCTGTGTCTATGGCGCCGGACAAGGCGCCGCCCACAACAGGCACCGCCGAAACCGCCGTGCGCGTGCCCCTGATGGCGATGGTGTTGATTATGGGCGTGGCGATACGCTGAAAGCCCAGCACGCCTACAAAAATCAGCGCCACGGCTTTAAGGCCAAAGCCAATGCCCTTTTGCATAATTTTGGACAGCTTGTCCAGCAGTTCTTTTTCGGAAAGATAGCTGACCAGGGAGATTGTGGCGGCAAAAATAAGCACGGGGCCAATCAGCCTGTCGACAAACATCGTGAGGAAGGTGGCGGCAAACAGCAATATGGGGGCAAAGGCCCCGGCTGATGCCAGATAGCCGCCGCCGGCCACAAGGGCGATGATGACGGGGGTAGAGCCCATCAAAAGCATGATGATGTCGCCCACCATTGACGTCATAATATACAGGGCCACGGAAAATGTGCGGAAAAGCATGGCCACAATGAGGACATAGCATATGTAAAATCCCAGCTTTGAAATGCCGCTGTTTGTAAAGGACGCCGTCATGGCCTTGAAAAAGGCCGAAAGAATCGCGATTATCAGCATATGGCGCAGCAGATGAAAAAGGGACGAAACCTCTGTGAAAATGCCCGTCAAAATATAGTTGAAGATATTGCCCATGGACAAATCCAGCTCGCCGCGCAGGGCGGCAAGGGCGATGTCCGTAAGGGAGGCGGCCTCGCCGGGAAAGGCGTGGCCGATGATTATGTCAATTTCATCCAGCCCCAAGCCGTAAATTTGTTCGTATAAGGCTTCCATATTTCACCATCTTTCGTAAATTAAGGAATAATCGACACCACCTGCTCTACCAGCGAAATAATTACAGGGGCCGAAACGCCCATAATCAGCACCTTGCCCGCAAGCTCCACCTTGCCCGCAATTGCCCCTTCGCCCGCGTCCTGGCAAATTTGCGAGCCAAACTCCGCGATATAGGCAATGCCGATGATTTTTACAACGACCAATATATATTCCTGCCCCTGGGACAAATATGTTGTGATGATGTCCACAAGGGCCACCAGCCCCGCCAGCTGCGGCACGATAAGCAAAAAAATCAGCAGCGCCACAGCCAGGCTGATTAATATGGCGAAAAGCGGCGTATCCCGCTTTAGCGTCATGGCCAACACCATGCCTATTATGCCGATGGCCGCAATTTGGAAGATGTCCGCGCCAAGGCCCATGCCGCCACCTCCTATAGCTGAAACAGATTCTGCACGGCGCCGAAAAAGTCGCTGATATAGCCGATTATCCAAAACAGCACCACAATCAGCCCGGCCAGGGTGGTGATTGTGGCCTGGTCGTCCCTGCCGGCGCCTTTAAGCACCTGATTTAGCACCGCCACCAAAATGCCCACGGCCGCAATTTGAAACACCACAGTAATATCCATAATTTTCCTCCTGTGTAATTATAACAAAACCACCGTTATCAATGCGCCGCCCAGCAGGCCCAATCGCCTGTACATTTTGCCGTCCTTCGCATTTTGGACCGTCAGATGCGGTAAAATATCGTCAATGGCCGCAACGGCCATGTCAATTGCCTTAATTTGGACTGCGCTGTCGATGCTGCCCAGCGCGCTGCCAAGACCACCCATGGCCTGAATATCCTCACGGGAAAAATGATTGTCCTCCAGCCCCGCCAGACCCGCTTCCCAGGCTTCGGCCAGCCCCATCTCCTTATCCGCCAGTTTGCGGGACAGCTCCTGATAAAAGTCCGCAAAATCGCCCTCCGCCCTTTGGGCGATATTCGCAAAGGCCTGGGGCAGAGGATATGCCGCGAATTCTATCTCGGATTTCAGCATCACCAGCGTCTGCCTAAATTCCGCCAGCCGCCTTGCGCGCAGGGTGCCCCGGTGGCTCATGTAAAGGCCCAGCAGGGCGCAAGCCGCGCAAACCAATATGCCGCCCAAAATCCTAATTATCATGGCGCATCACCTCCAAGTTTTCGTCATAGACGCCGCAAATGCTGCCCGGCGCGGGCTTGTCCGTCAAAAAAACATATCTCTCAAAGATTTTGTTTTCAATCAGCGGCGCAAGGGCGGGCCGCCGCCGCAAATCCGCAATGCTGCGGCCATGCAGGGTGCATATTACCGCCACGCCGCATCCCGCCATATTTTCTATTGCCTCCGCATCCTTTGAGCCGCCGATTTCGTCCACGGCAATCACTTGCGGCGAAAGCGCGCGCAACGCCAGCATCATCCCCGCCGCCTTGGGTGCGGCGTCCAGCACATCAGTGCGCGGGCCCAGGTCGTTTTGCGCCGCGCCCAGGTGGCATCCGCCAATTTCGCTGCGTTCGTCCACCACGGCGATGTTGTGGCCCGCAAGGGACAGCCGCCGCACCACATCCCGCAGCAAGGTTGTTTTGCCGCAGCCCGGCGGCGACACAATTATGGTATTGCGCACAAAATCCCCTGCTATCATGGGAAAAACCGCGTCTGCCGCGCCCAAAACCTGCCGCGCTATCCTAATTGAAAGGCCGCTGATATGCTTGATGGTCTTTATGCGGCCGTCCTCTACCGTCACGCGGCCCGACAGGCCAATGCGATGGCCGCCGGCAATGGTGATATGGCCGTTTTTTATCTCGGCGTCATAGGCATATAGCGAATGATTGCACAGCTTTGACAGCATGGCGGCAATATGCCCCGCCTCGGGCCTGAAAGCCCCTTCGGGCCGCCGATGCCTGTCCCCTTTTGCACCAAGAAAAAATTCCCCCGCATCCCCCGTCACGGCCAGGGGCAGGCCCTGCCTTACGCGAACCTCCCGGGCGCGCTCTAAAACAGCGGCATCGCAGCGCAAAAAGACGTCGCGCAGCTCGTCCGCTGTGTTTTCGATTAAAATGGCTTTGACACTATTGTTCATGCCCCTCATCCTTTGCTTGTCGGACTTCCACGGGAACCTTGTTGAGCCAATTTCTTGGCGTGCTAGGCGGCAGACACTTTGCCCCGGTTTTGGGCAAAGTGTCGAGAGCCGTGCGCCAAAAGAAATTGTGCGAAACAGTTTCCGTGGAGTCCTAATACTTTGTACAACCTATGAAGCCTTTTGGAAAAATATTACTATATTTCAAATTTGTTTCCGGCGTTGTTTTTTGCTGAAAATTCTGTTATAATGTTATGATATATTTTTAAGGAGGACGTATTAATGAGGAGGAAGATATATATTGCAGGCCTGGCCCTGTCTTTTTTGGCCGGAAGTTTGCTGGTCGGAGGCAATTGGATAAGCGCAAACCCCGGCGGCGAGGAGGACCCGCTGGCTGCCGTCAGCTATGTGGATATGCGCATTGAGGAACTGAAACAGCTTATCAACGCGCAAAGTGCCGACCGCCAGGTTAATACCGAGGCCGTTGTAAATGAGGTGCTGGCTGATATTGCGGGCTTTTTCGGCGGCAATATGGCGTTTGTGCCTGTGCATGTCTATGCCGGGCAAACCATTTTGGGGGGCGAAGGTGTGGAAATTATAAGGCGCAGCGGCGGCGCTCTGGCCCATGTTCCCGGCCCGGACGGCCTTGTAAATGCCAGCGCGGGGCTTGATTTGGACCATGGCCACCCCATCACCGCCAATCACTTGATAATAATTCCCCGTGAAGACGGGCGCGGCATACGGGCCACACAAGACTCTTGGTTTATAATTCGCGGCGATTTTACGATAGTGACGCAATGACTTTAACCTAACTGAAAGGCAGGAGAAAAATGAAAAAAGGATTTTTTAAGGGCGTCTTTGCCGCCATTTTGGCCGCCGGATTTGCCCTTTCACCCATACATATAACCGAATTGCAAGCAATGCCCCAAGTGTTTAGTGAAACGCGGAGAACCCACCCCATCACGCGCAATACATATTTGCATCGTGTGACGCGCTTTACCAACGCGGGGCTGATTGACATTTCCGTGCTGGAAATGCCCCTGGACGACCCCAATTTGACGGTGTCGGCCTTTAATTCCAATGTGGAATTTGGCCTTAAACAGACCACAACCACCATTTTGCGCGACAATAACGCCATTGCCGGCGTAAATGGGGACTTTTTCGGCCTGGCGGGCAGACATTCCGTGCCGCTGGGGCTGGAGATGATAGGCGGCGAAATGTCGGCCCAGGGTGGGGCAAATCGCTATGGCGATGATTCTGCGTCGTTTTTGCTCAACGAGGCCGGGGCGCTGATTGACTATGTGCGGCCCTATGTGGGCCTGCGCCTTGACGGCGAAAATGTCTTTTATGTGGGACTTGTCAATATGGTCACGAATTTAAATTGGCCGTCCTTTCTTACCCATGGCTATGTCACATCCACAGCCAGCCTGGACGCCCGTCTGGGGCGCACATACAAGCTGGTGGTGGAGGACGGCCGCGTGATAGGCATGACGCATTATACCGTGGATGTGCCGGAAAATGGCTTTGTGGTCATTATGAATCCCGACACATTCTATGAAAACGAGCATTTGTTTTATTGGGGGCAGCAGGCCGAGATGATTGTGACGGCCAATGTTAATCTTGATGTGATTGAAACCGCAATCTCCGGCACAAGCCGCATATTGTCCGGCGGCCAAATTACGCCCGCGGCAAGCGCCGCCCGCGGCAGAGACCCCCGCACCCTGCTTGGCATCAATGAAGAGGGCAGCCGTTTGATTTTAATGACGGTTGACGGGCGCAATCATTCCATAGGCGCGACTTTGGCCGAGGCCGCCACGTATATGCGCCAATTTGGCGCGCACCATGCCATAAACTTGGATGGGGGCGGCTCTACCACCATGGCGGCCACCATGCCCGGCGGCTCGCTTTCTGTGGTAAACACACCCTCCGGGGGCGGCCAGCGCGCTGTTATCAACACCATAGGCATAACCAACAATACAACCATGGGGCCCGTCACTTCCCTTAACATAACGGCCCCCACGGTTGTTGCGCCGCCGCCCACACCTACGCCGCCGCCCGCACCGGAGGCCACGCCGGCCCCAACGCCGGCCCCAACGCCGCCGCCTTTTGGGCCGATAACATCCCTGAATATCAACGCGCCGCAAAATATACCGGTGGGCATAGTAACGCCCCTGTATGTTTTTGGCTATGACGAATATCTCAACCGCAGGCAGGTTTCTATGGACGGGCTGGACACGGCCGCGTCCAATGCCACCATGGTTGAAGGCGGCATAATTCCCGATGGCGTGGGCAATGTGATTGTGCAGGCCAGCGACGGGCAAAATCACACATTCATGAATTTTAACGCCGTGCATGTTGTGGAAATAATACCATCCGTGCGTGAAATTACGGGAACTGTCGGAATAAACTTCCGCGGCGTTGACAATATGGGACATTCCGTATACTTAAATCCCGCCCATCTTACCTACGAGGTATCGCCAACGGGCATAGGCCGTCTGGAAAACGGCCATTTCACAGCGACGGGCGAGGGTTTTGGCTGGGCGCGGGCATCGGCGCCCGGCATGGCAGATGTGTATATTCCAATCAATATATATCGCCCCGCGCGGCAAATTGATGTGATGGACGGCGGGCAGGTTGCTTTCACCGCAAATCCCGGCGTTACGGGGCGGGCGTATTTTTCCGACCAACAGGCGAATGTGGGGGGATATTCCCTGCGCGTTGAATATAATTTTGAGCAGGGCGACCGCAACCAGCACGCAAATGTGGCGCTGTCGGTCAGCCCCATGGTCAACGCCATCACATATCGCGTCGCGGTGTATGGAAATTACAGCGGCCACAGGCTGACGGGTAATATTTTGGATGCTTCCGGCAATAATCATACCATAGAATTTGCGCGCAATATTGATTTTTCGGGCTGGCGCGACCTGACGGCCCGTGTGCCCGCCCACGCGGCCCAACCCATGAGGCTGACGGATTTTCGCATAGAATCCACCTTTGAGGATGACGCCGTGGAATATGAGCTGTTTATCGACAATTTGCGCGTGCATGAGCGGCTGGACAGCGAGCCTGCCACGGTGCCCTCGGGCTCGGTGGCCAGAGACCCGCTGCGCCCGCAGTTTTTGGGCGATGCCACGGGGGCGCAATATGACCTGACATTTATGGGGCCCATGACCTTCAGCGGCGCCCAAGCCCCCGATGATTTGGAATTTTTCCGCAATATGGCCATTTCGGCCCTGGCGCGGGCATCCCGCGGGGCGTTTTACGGCGGCGCGGGGGATATTTCCGCCAGGACAAACATACCCACGGTGTCCCTTTCCGACAGCTTTTCGTCGCTGGTGATTCATGACATCAATTTAATGCAGATATCTTCGCCCACCGGGGCCAGCAATGTAAATTCTTTCCAGTGGAGCCGCCTGAATGACGCGCTCTCGGCCACGACAATGGAAAATATTGTCATACATACGAA
Organism: Clostridiales bacterium; assembly: GCA_031277155.1. Taxonomy (GTDB): domain Bacteria; phylum Bacillota; class Clostridia; order Lachnospirales; family WRAX01; genus WRBK01. Next base: position 6,385 of record JAITMW010000072.1, read on the forward strand.
TGTGTCGCCGCTGGCTTTTGGCAATGCGCACGAATTTGCGCTTTTCCATGATATGCTGGTGGGGCAGGTGCTTTTGGGGCGCAATGTGTTTGTGGTCTCAAACGGCGGTTCCAGGACGGTGGTAGAATTGCGCGACGGTGTGCGATATATCAACCTTCCGGCCATGTTCATCGGCACCGAAATAAACACGGACTTTTCCATTTTGCGCCTGCGTTTTGGGGCGGACGGCAGTATGCAATATGGTCTTGAGAGGATATTTAATTGATGGAAAACGGACAGCCACAGGACAGCGTAAAAAACGGCGTTAAAATCATTTCTGTGATGATGGTTTTGGTCCTTGTCGCAAAATTCAGCGGCTTTGTACGTGACATTGTGACCTTGCGGATGATGGGCACCACGCCCGAATCTCAGGCATTTACGCTGGCTTTAACCATTCCCAACAACTTCCTGGATGTCGCCTTTGCGGCGGCCATTTCCGCCAGCTTTATCCCGGTTTTTAACGGCTACATGGAAAAAAAATCCAGGCAGGAAGCCTTTGATGTGGCCAACAATTTCATAACATTTGTGATAATTTTGTCGCTGGCCGCCAGCCTAATCGGCTTTTTCGCGTCGGATGCCATTGCCGCAGCCTTTTTGGCGGGCGGCGGCGCCGAGACGGCGGCGCTGGCGGGGCGGCTTTTGCGCATCCTGATTTTCATCGTCTTTACGACGACCACAGCCTTTGCGCTGACGGGCGTGTTGCAGTCGCTGGGTGGCTTTTACATGCCGTCCATTATGTCACTGATACCCAATGTTATGATTTTGATATACCTTGCGTTGTTTTTCGAGCGAATCGGCGTTTTTGGCCTGGCGGCGGCCTTTATAATTGGCAATATTTTGCAGCTGGCGATACTAATACCGCCGCTGCGCAAACGCGGCTTCCGTTTTCGCCCAAGGCTGGATTTGCGCGATGGCGCCCTGCGCACAATTCTGCGGCTGTCGCCCATGTTTTTGGTTGCCGCGTGGCTTTTCCCCATCAACAATCTCATACATTCCTGGGTGATACCCAATCGCTATAATCCCGAGGCATTGGTGGAGCTGCGCGCCGCAAACACGATATATCTGGTGTTGACAGGCTTTTTTGTGCTGTCCGTGACCAATGTGCTGTTTCCAAAATTATCCAAAGAAGCGGCCAAGGCGTCCATGGGCAAAGATTCCGATTTTTCAACGGTTTTGTCCGGAGCAATCTCCGCCATAACCTTCTTTTTGATGCCCATGGCTGTCGGCCTTTGGCTTCTGCGAGAACCAATAGCCCGCCTGGCCTTTGTGGGCGGCCAATTTACAGAGGCCTCGGCGGCGCAGGTGGCCTATGCGCTGGGCTTTTTGTCCCTGGGGATGCTGGGCTTTGGCCTGACGACCCTGCTAAGCCGCGCCTTCTTTGCGTCAATGAACGGCAAAATCCCCATGATAGCCAGCACGCTGGCCATTGTGATAAATTTCGCGGCGTCCATGCTGCTTGTGGGCTATCTGGGCATAGGCGGCGTGGCGCTGGCCCAGGCCGCTTCTGTCACGGCGGCGGGTTTGACGATGCTTGCCGTCATTTCGCGCAAGCATCCCGTGATGACGAAAAGTGTCGTCGCAAACTTGGTGAAAATAGGGTTTGCGGCCATTTTCATGGCGTTTTTGCTGTATATTGTCATGTGGCTCTTGTCAGGTCTGCCATATATTGTTATAATTGGAATGATAAGCCTATTGGGCCTGCTGACATACTTCGCAATCGGGATGGCGCTGGACATCAACGAGGCAGAAATCGCCAAAAACATGATTTTGGCACGATTTAAGAGGAGACAGGAAAAATGAATTCATATGAGGGCACGAAGGTGCTGATGGCCCTGATGGGCATGGAAATTGGCGGCGCGGAAACCCATGTGCTGGAGCTTTGCAAGTCCCTAAAGCGGCGCGGGCTGGATATTTATGTGGTTTCCAACGGCGGCGTGTATGAGGAAGAGCTGATACGGCACGGCGTGAAGCATTTCAAGCTGCCGCTGCATAACAAAAATCCAAAAAATCTCATTTCGTCGTATTATTCCCTCAAAAGGATTATTAAGGAAAATGACATTGGGCTGGTTCATGCCCATGCCCGTATTCCGGCTTTTTTGTGCGGCCTTTTGAAAAAGCGCCTGCATTTTCGCTTTGTCACCACGGCCCACGCCCATTTCAGAAATGCCATTGCATACAGGCTTTTGACAAATTTTGGAGAGGCCAGCCTGGCCGTGGCCCAGGACATTAAGGACAATTTGGTAAAAAATTACAAGATGTCCGAGGACAATGTCTACCTGACAATAAATGGCATTGACACCGAAAAATTTTCGGCGGGCAGTATTGATTTTTCGGACATCCTGCGTGAATTTGACATACCGGCCGATTGCAAGAAAATCGTGAATATCAGCCGCATGGACCGGGATATGTCCCATGCGGCGCATCGCCTGATTGAGCTTGCGCCGCAGTTGCACGAGAAAAATCCGCACACACGCATAATCATCGTGGGCGGCGGGAACGATTTTGAGGCCATCGCCGAAAAGGCTGAAAACATCAACAATGCGCTGGGTGCGCGCCATGTTGTTGTGACGAATACGCGCACGGACATTCCTAAATTTTTGGCGGCGGCGGACATTTTTGTGGGCGTCAGCCGCTCTGTGCTGGAGGCCATGGCCTGCGCCAAACCCGCTATTTTGGCGGGCGGGCAGGGATATTTGGGCATCTTCAACGAGGCGGTGTTAAAATCTGCCATGGGCACCAATTTTACATGCCGCGGCCATGAGGAAGTGACCGTGGAAAATCTTCAGCGGGATTTGTTTAATTTGCTGGACGCGTCACCCGATAAGCTGGAAGAATTGGGCAGTTTTGCCAAAAGAGTAATCGACGAAAACTATTCTCTTGGCAAAATGACGGATGCGGCCATAACCCTCTATGACAGCGTGCGCAAGCCCAAAAAGGCCATAGATGCCGTAATTTCGGGCTATTATGGTTCCAACAATCATGGCGACGACGTGCTTCTCAAAGCAATCACAGACGATTTGCGAGAAATTCATCCAAAAATCAAAATTACGGTTATTTCCAAGCGCCCGAAGGAAACCAAGCGCATCTATGAGGTCGAATCTGTGCAGCGCTTTAATTTCCCGCGCATCATCGCCACATTGCGCAAGACAAACCTGCTGATTATGGGCGGCGGCAGCCTTATCCAGGATTTGACATCGACCAAAAGCCTGATATATTACGTGTTTGTGATGAATTTGGCGGCCAGGGCCCGGGCCAAGGTGATGCTGCATGCCAATGGCATCGGCCCGCTGAAGCTGGCGAAAAATCAGCGCCGTGCCGCTGCGGCGCTGGAGAG
>JAITMW010000138.1 GCA_031277155.1 Clostridiales bacterium
GACCTGTTTATGCTGGATGGCCACGGAACGCCAACCGCCGTCGCGGGCGTGCCGCCGGATTATTTCAGCCTGGACGGCCAACTCTGGGGCAACCCCCTGTACGATTGGGGCGCGCACAAGAAAAACGGCTATACATGGTGGCTTTCGCGCATCACCTGGGCGCTGAAATGCTGCGACATCCTGCGCATCGACCATTTTCGCGGTTTCGAGAGCTTTTGGTGCGTGCCATATGGCGCGAAAACAGCCAAAAAGGGCAAATGGATGCCCGGCCCCGGCAAGGATTTTTTCGACATCATCAAAAAGCGTCTGGGGGATTTGCCCATAATCGCGGAAGACCTGGGCATCATCACCCCTGCCGTGGAAAAGCTGCGCGATGACCTAAATCTGCCCGGCATGAAGGTTTTGCAATTTGGCTTTGACGCGGGCGCAAACAACACCCATATGCCGCATAATTACACCACCAGCAATATCGTGATTTTCACGGGCACCCACGACAACGACACCTCTGCCGGATGGTATGCCGCCGCAAATGAGGACATACGCGACCAATTCCGCCGCTATTTAAACACCGACGGCGCGGATGCCGCCTGGGATTTGATACGCCTGGCATTTCTTTCGGTTGCGAACATCGCCATTGTGCCCATCCAGGATGTGCTAAGCCTGGATTCATATTATCGAATGAACACCCCCGGCATAGCCAGCGGCAATTGGCAATTCCGCCTGCGCGCCGACCAGCTTCAAGACCACCACACCGAGAGATTGCTGTATCTCTCCAAGCTGTCTGACAGAAATTTGTAAATATCAGGGCGCGATGCGTCAATTCCCCTCCTCTGGAGGGGTGGGCTTTAGCCCGGGGTGGTTATTGGTGCCGCAGTCAAGTCATATCATTGCCCGCCCTTTTCAACTTTTCCCTTTCAACAAGTACAAGCAGCAAAAATACCGACATGGCAAAGCCCACCGCCGATGCCACCAGCCCAAAAAAGCTGAATTCGTCACCCGTCTGCGGATTTGTCACCATAAAATCGAAAAGGCCGTTTTGAGGCTCGTCATCGGATTCATCTTCGGGGCCGTAATCAGGCTCGGCTTCAGGCTCCGGCTCCGGCTCCGGCTCAAATTCTACCACTATCACCATAGGCTCCGCTTCGGGCTCATCTTGAATCTCCGCGTCATCGCCCTGTCCTTCTTCCCCCTGCTCTTCTTGCCCTTCTTCGCCTTCGCCTTCGGCCTCGCCCTCAATCTCCCCATTTTCTTCATCGGGCGGCAAAACCAAAACAAACGGCAAATCCTCGTCTTCCCCGGCCATCATCTCTATAAATTCCGCGCTGTCATCTATGCCAATCCCATCGCCGTGATGCTCGTCGTTTGCAATGGGCCAATAATCCGCATTGGAATGATTGTCGAAAATTGCGTCCAGGGCATCTTCACCAAATTCTATATGAATATTTTCGTCATAGGGCGCGCCGTCAGCGGGTGGTGATAAATAGATACCGCCGCCTTGATATGCGGCATTGCTATGGATTTGCCCGCCATACAAAACAATGCCTGACGCCCCTTTCGCATAGATGCCGCCGCCCTGCCGTGCCCAATTATTACGGATTTCTCCGCTGTACATTACAAAATCACCGCCATCAAGCATTACGCCGCCGCCATAGTAGTCGCTGCCGTTACCCATGACTGTGCCGCCGTCCAGCACAAAACCGCCGCCATTGACCGCTACGCCGCCCCCCGGAAAATCCCGCACAACAGAGCCGTCGCCCATGGTCAGCACACCGCCGGCACCGACTTCAATGCCCACAGCCCCAAAATGGCTATAATCAGGCTCTCCTTGGTTTGCAACGGTCACATCCTCCAGCGTCAGCAAGGCACCTGCACCAATTTGTATGGCGGGCAGGGCGGCCAAAGCCAGGCTCCATGCCATTTCATGGCCATTTCCATTTATTGTAACATCGGCATCTTCCGGAATTATCAACGGAAGGTCAAGCTCGATATCTTGGCCAAGCTCAATAATTTCCATATATTCGCTGTCAACGGCCGTCAGCAGCTCTTCGGCATAATTCACCACGGCGGCATTTAGCTGCTCAGCACCGCCCCAAAATTGGGATTCCTCATCAATGGGCGCCATCGCCATCATGCGGTTAAACAGCGCGAAAACCAAGGCAATTGACATCACATGCGCCAAAGCCTTATTTCTTTGCTTGTTTTTGCCTTCAAACATGGCAAGCAGCTCCTTTTAAAGCTAAGCCTCCGCAAATATGGACAGCGCAAGCATTATGGCAATGCCTACGATGATGCCGATTGTCGCGTAATATGGATGCCTTTCCTTGTTTTTTTGGCACTCCGGGATAAGCTCGTGTACGGCCACCCAAATCATGGCGCCGGCGGCGAAAGCCAGGGCATAGGGCAAAATTCCGTCTAGGCTGACCACGACCAAAAAGCCCGCCACACTCGCGATAAATTCGGTAAGCCCGGCAACTTGTCCCAAAAAGAATGATTTAAATTTGGACAACCCTTCATTTCGGAAGGAAACCGACACCACCGTGCCTTCCGGCAAATTGTGCAGGGCTATGGCGATTATGACAGGCAGCAAAGCCATCAGCTGCTCCGTTTGGAAGTTGCTGCCAAGGGTGCCAATCAAAACGCCCACAGCAAAGCCTTCCGGCAGGTTGTGTATGGAAATTGCGCTGACCATCATAAAGCTCTTCTTAAATCTGAAGCCTTGCTCGCCTTTGGCATCGCGGATTTTTTTGCGGTGCGCCAAAAACATATCCAGCAGCAATATGGTGAGGCAGCCCACCAAAAAGCCGCCCAACACCGGGAATATCGCGTTGCCGCCAAATCTTTCCTCTGCAATTTCTATTGCGGGCTGCAACAGCTGCCAAAATGCGGCGACAATCATAACTCCTGCCGCAAAGCCCAGCATTATATGCGACATTTGGCTGTCGCTTCTTTTGAAAAACATCACCAGGGCCGCGCCAATTGTCGTGGCAATCCAAGTGGCCCCCAGCAAAATCAGAAATATAAACAAAATATGGTCCATGTAAAAATCCTTTCTAAGGTGCCCGCTATTTATGATATGGCTGATTGTTCATTATCATAAAGGCCCTGTAAATTTGCTCCAGCAGAATTATGCGCGCCAGCTGATGGGGAAAGGTCATTGCCGAAAGGGACAGCCTCATGCGGCACATCCCCAAGATGCGCGCGGACAGGCCCTCTGCGCCGCCGATTGCAAAAGCGATGTGGGGCGTGCCGTTAATCGCCATATTTTGGAGTATTCCCGCAAAAGCGTCGGAGGACAGGGCCTTTCCGTCAATTGCCAGCGCGATGGGAAAGGCGCCGCCGACCATGGCGCGCTCCATGGCCTTTTCGTCCGCCGCCTCTATGACGGTCAGCCGGGCATATGGCCCCAGCCGCTTTAAATATTCCGCCTGGGCCGCCCGCAAATAATCCTCACGCAGCTTGCCGATGCACACAATGTCAATTTTCATGTCGCTCATACCCAATATCTTCAAGAAAATCCCCGTTTTTGGCCGCGGCCTCAATCGCCGCCCGCGCCATGGCGTCGCATCTGTTGTTTTCGGCGTTTTCGGCATGTCCGCGCACCCAAATAAAGCGCAGTTGATGTTTTGCCAAAAGGGGCAGCAGCCTCTCCCACAAGTCGGCATTTTGTGCCGCCTCGCGCCTGTTGCGCATCCATCCCGCCGCCTGCCAGCGCGCCGCCCAGCCCTTTTCGACGGCATCCACAAGATAGCGCGAATCGCTGTAAAGATTGACGCGGCAAGGTTCTTTCAGGGCTTCGAGGGCCACAATCGCCGCCAAAATCTCCATGCGATTGTTAGTTGTGCGCGTATACGCCGCCGAAAGCTCCCGTCTGGCACCTCTATAGAGCAAAACCGCGCCATAGCCGCCCGCGCCGGGGTTTCCCAGGCACGCGCCGTCTGTGTAAATATCAACTGCCTTCATTCGCCACATACTTTCCAATAATTTCCGCCGCCTGGGCCTCTGTTTGCGGCATGGTTTCCTCTGCAAAAATTTGCCAAATTTCCGTGTGCAAAACAGACTGCCCCGTGGCCAAAGTTTGCAATGGCCCTAAGGTCTCTGTTTCAAGGAAATTTTCGTTGGTATAGACTTCGTAATTGCAGCCAAAGTCGGTATAAAGCCCGTCCGTCACATCAAAATGCTTGAAAAACACCTGCCCTTTGTTAAAATATGCCGCGAAACCGCTATGGTTGAAAAGCCCGATTTTAAAGGCTTCCTGCGTGTCCTTCGATTGCCGTATCAGGCAAAAGTCCCGCCCCATTGTAAGGCGCGCATCGGCGGGGTTTGTATAATCCCATAGGGCCAGCCGCCTGTTGGGCAGCACGCCAGTGGCCGGCCCGGTAATTGGGATGGCCGCCACGCCGCCCGCCGCCATCATTGTGAGGGCCCAGGGGGCCACTTCCAGCTCCCACAGGCTGTGGTTGGTGATTTTGTGCAATACCTTGACGCTGTTGTCAGGCAGGATGGAGATTGTCATGGATTTTTGCAGCTGGGTGTGCTTTTCAATGGGCGCTGTAAACTCCAGGCCCGCCGCGGTTTCTTCGTATTCCGCGGGCAAATTGTCCGGATGATAACAGCGGGGCAAAATTTCCGGGGAAATCCACAGGCGATGCCCGCCGTAAAGCCTGCACACATCGCCGCCATAGACGGGGAAGGCCTCCCCCAGCGGGCTGTGCGCTGGGTCTTGATACAGCATATTTTCGCGGCCGCACAGCTCATAGGAAATTATGCGCGGGCCAAAATCCAGCGTTACCATCAGCTGAACCTCGCCATTTTCCATCTTTACGCATCTGCCGAAATGCGTGTCTTGTACCTGCGTAATTCTAACTTCTCTCATTTTTTACCTCCTGAAAAAAATCATACACGGCCTTGGCCGATTTTAAATTCATGCTGGGGGCGGCGGCCAGCGCGTCCATGTCCGCCGTCTTAACGCGCTCTACAGAGCCAAAATGCAGCAGCAGCGCGCGCCGCCGCACATCACCGATGCCCTTGATGTCGTCCAAAACGGATTTTGTGCTGGATTTTTGCCGCAGCTTTCTGTGATATTCGACGGCAAAGCGATGCACCTCTTCTTGAATTCGCGCCACCAGGCGAAAACCCTCGCCGGCGGGCTTAAGCGCGGCCTCGTCGCCGTTATAAAGCAGGCCCCGCGTCCTGTGCCTTTCGTCCTTCACCATGCCGCAAAGGGGGATGTTAAGCCCCATATGGGCCAGTACATCAGACACGGCGGAAATATGCCCCTTGCCGCCGTCAATGAAAATAATATCCGGCAAACGGGAAAATTTGGCCGCCTCTGCCGTCATGCCCTGGGCCCGCTCCTTTTCATAGCGGCGAAAACGGCGCGAAATCACCTCTTGCATGGCGGCATAATCATTTGGGCCTGAAATTGACCGAATTTTGAATTTGCGATAGTCGCTGCGCCGCGGCTTGCCCCCTTCAAACACCACCATAGAGCCCACATTTTCATAGCCCTGAATATTGGAAATGTCATAGGCCTCTATGCGGAAAATGGGCGATTCAAGCCCCAGCGCTTCCTTGATTTCATCCAGCGCGCCCGTGGTCCGCTTTTCTTCTTTCTTGATGTGTTCGCCAAATTGCTCCAGCGTGATAATGGCGTTGTTTCGCGCCAGCTGTACCAGCTTTTGCTTTTCGCCCAGCTTTGGCACAGTAATCATGACTTTTTTGCCGCGCTCTGTGGCCAGCCAGGATTTTATGGTGTCTTCGCCTTCAATGCCGTGTTGCAATATCAGCTCCTTTGGCACAAATGGCGTGCCGCTGTAAAACTGCGTTATAAATTCAGTCATCACGCGGGTTTCGGCCACGCCCTCCACGCCATACACCATAAAATGCTCCCGCCCCGTCATTTTGCCGTCCCGTATGAAAAACACCTGAAACAGCGCCTCGTCCCCATGGGCGGCAAAGGCGATGACGTCCTGGTCGCCTTTGGAAATTCTGTCGGCCTTTTGATTTTCATTCATGCGCCTTATGGACGCAATTTTATCACGAATATCTGCGGCGCGCTCATATTCCATTGCCTCGGCGGCGGCGCCCATCTCGGCCTCAAGCTGCTTGATAACAACCTCTTGCTTGCCGGAGAGAAATTCCATCACCTGGGCCACGCGCTTGCCATATTCTTCCCGGCCGATGTGCAGCCCACATGGCCCGGGGCACAGGCCGATATGATAATTAAGGCATGGGCGGCCGCTGGGTATGCCTGCCGTAATCTTTTTAGATGTGCGGCGCAGCGGCCAAATTTTATGAATTTGCTCCAGCGTCTCGCGCACGGCAAAGCTGGATGTATAGGGCCCAAAATATTTGCCGCCGTCCTCAACAAAGTCTCTTGTTGAAAACACGCGGGGAAAGTCCTCCGTCAGCGTCACCTTGATATATGGATAGCTTTTGTCGTCTTTCAGCAAGACATTATATTTTGGCTGATGCTCCTTAATCAGGTTGCACTCCAAAATCAGGGCCTCAACCTCGGTGTCGGTGACGATATATTCAAACCGCCGCGTGGTCCCGCGGATATTGCGCACCTTGGGGTCAACCAAATTGGCCCGGGTGTAATAGCTTCGCACGCGGCTGCGCAAATTCAGGGCCTTGCCCACATAAATAATCTCCTCGGCGCTGCCTATGAAAAGATAGACGCCGGGCGACCGGGGCAAGCGCTTTAATTCCTCTTGGATGTCAAACATGTCTCCGGCTAATCCCCTCTCCTGTCATTCCGAGCCCTTCTTCCTGTCATCCTGAGCCCTTCTCATGTCATCCTGAGCCCTTCTCAGGGCCTCCTGAGCCCCTTCTCATGACATCGTGAGCGCCGCGCAGGGCCG
>JAITMW010000155.1 GCA_031277155.1 Clostridiales bacterium
AAAATAACATAAAACAGCCGCGCGCCAACAATACAGGCAGGCACCACATACAGCGCAAAGTCCAGATAAAGGTTGGGGTCTTGCCCCGTGCGCTTGGGCGCAAGCACCGCGCCAAAATATACGCCGGCCACGATGCCCAAAACCACAAAGATGGCATACCAGTATATGGAGAATCCAAACACCGTAAATGCCACTGTGCTAATATTTTCAAATGTGATGCCCAAATTAGGGAAGATGATATCATGCAAAATTTTTCCTCCACTCTTTGAAAGTCTCTTTTGTCAATTATATCACAAAATTTGGCAAAGTCAAGCCCTGCACTGCTTTTTAAAACCACGAAAAGCACGAAAAAACACGAAAGGCATATGGCGTCCCTGCCCCTTTCGTGTCTTTTCGTGCTTTTCGTGGTTAAATCCTTAATATTGCGGCAGATATATGGTTTGGCCGATTACTATGTGATTGGGGTCCTCGATGTTGTTATACTCCATTATACGCGTCACCATGCCAATGTCACCGTAAAACATCTGGCTGACGGCAAAAAGCGTGTCGCCCGGCTGGATAACGTAGATGTCGGGGATGTTGGCAAAAGCAGGGGTGGCATCCGCGGCCGGCGTCTCCTCGGGTATCGGCGTCGGTGTCACTTCCGGCACCGGCGGAGGCGTTGGCGGAGGCGTTATCTCCGGGATTGGTGTCACTTCCGGCAGCACAGGCTGATAATGCTGGGCGCCGTCAGCCACATTGCCGCCCACGGCCTGGGCTTGATGGTCTTGCTCCGCAAATGCCGGCAGGCTGGCCAGCTGTCGTATTTGGTCGGCTATGATGATGTTGTTGTTGTCAATGGTGACAATGGCGTTTTCTAAGGCCCCTATACGCCCGTCACTTTGAAGGAGCCCCGCGCCCATGATAAAGGTTGTGATAAACAGCACTGCGCACAGTCCGATAAGCAAATTGGACATTTTGCGCACGTCTTCCAGGCCCCTTTCCTCCCTCTGCGTCGTTGCAATGCTAGACATGGTCTTGCTTCCCCTGCCGGATGCGCGCAGGGATGCCTCTTGTTTTTCTTCACTCTTCTTTCTCCCCCTTGATGGGCCTTCCTCAAAGATTTTAAGCCTGGTGGAGGGCACCTCGTCTTTTGTTTTCGCAAGTTCCCGTACTTTTGCGCGGCTGATGCGGTTGTTGTTCATATATTCTTGCATACCGCGGTTTTGCTCGTAATATACAAAATAGCCGCCACATTCCCCCATGCCTGTCATTTCGGGATTCCACATGTAAAACACATTCAGCTTTTCAATGGGGTCCATCACAAACAAAATCTGGTATGGGCGCGTGAAGTGGTTCATGTGATAGTCCGCGTAAGATGGGTTTAGATGCACGCCATAGCCCGGCTGGGACTGCATCCAGCCCAAAATTTCGCTGCCGGAAAAATATTTGGCAATCTCGTCTTCGGCGTGGTCATAGGACGCGTCCGTAAAGCTCTCCATATTATCCACATATTCGGTATGTTTGCCCTGTATAACGCCGTGGATAAACACATAGGGCACCGCGTCAATTATCATATACTTTCCCACAAGAAAGGCAATTTTTTCTGTGTGGCCGCCGCTTTCAGCGTATTGCTTTAAATATGAGCATACATAGTCCTCCACATAGATTTTCATGGCCAGACCTTCCGCGTTGCCGATTTGCCTAATATTGGTGGGCAGTGTGAACTTATTCATGGCATTTCCTCCAATCCAACTTTGCTAAGAATTAGAGAGATTGTACCACAATGGCAAGGAATAAATTGGAAATATGTGTCGCCATAGAACCGTTTTCGTATGAAATAAAACGACAATCTTTACGGGGCAATATTCCCCTCCCTTGGAGGGGTGGCGCGAAGCGCCGGGGTGGTTATTCAGGGTGGCCCCCCTGATTAAACCGCACCAACCTTGGCAAAAATCCAACCGAGGGGCTTTGGAGAGATTGTCATTTCAGCAAAAAACGGCCCAATCATCATAGACACCCACGATGACACAGCGGCGCAACAATTGGCCGCCGCCTTGCGCCGCCTAATTTCAAACAAGCAGGGCAGCTTTGACGATATTGTGTTTGTGTGCATCGGCACCGACCGCGCCACCGGGGACGCTTTGGGGCCTTTGGTGGGGCATCTGCTGACGGGCAGCAATGCCACGGTTTACGGCAATCTAAAAAAGCCCGTCCACGCCGTCAATCTTTTGCAAAGCCTGGAAAAGATAAAGCAATACCACAAAAATCCGCTGATAATTGCCATTGACGCCTGCCTGGGCGCAAGCGATAAAATAGGCAAACTGATTGTGAAAGAGGGCGGCATCATGCCAGCCATGGCCATTGCCGGCACCCTGCCGGAAGTGGGCGACATCTCCATAGCGGGCATCGTCAACATCTCTGCCGGGCTTTCTGGCCAATGCCCCCTTGCCGTGCTGTCCTCCACCCGCCTGAGCCTGGTGATGCAAATGGCGGAGGTTGTGGCCACGGCAATAGCCCTTTGCATGAAAAAAAGCTAGGGGCGGCAATGCCGCCCCTGCGCTCGCTGTATTTATCTGCCTCCGCAGAAAAACGAATCTATCATATTCAAGCTAAAGCCGACAAACACCCAGTTACGATGCATCCAGCGATAGCCCGCGATGGATTTTCTGCCGATAAAGGTGGGGAAAAACCAAAACTCTTGGCGGTTATTAAGCCAAACATAAGTATTGGAATACAGGCAGCGCGTTATGGCCCCGGCATCAATTGCCCTCAGGGCCGGCGCCCGCTGCGGGATAAATGCCGGCGGCGCAAAGCGCGGTGCAGAACCCGAATCCGGATTAAAATTATGCCCCGGCCCCGGCGGCCTGGGCGGTATTGGCTGCCGCGGCGGTATAGGCGGTATTGGCTGCTGTGGCGGGCGTGGCGGATGCACCTGCGGCGGCCGCGGCGGCATCATCTGGGGCGGCCTCACCCTGGGCCCTTGAGAAAACTCAAAAAAGGCCTCCTTCGCGCTCATTTCAACGCCCTCTTCGCCTAAACCTTTCCCTTTTGCCCCTTCGGCCTCCTTTGCCGCCTCCTCAATCACTTCTTCCACAGCCGCGCCATCCCCAAACGCCGCGCCCCCGTCGTCCTGCGCCCACGCCGCACCCTCATTATTGTCGAAATCAAAACCATATAACTTGTTTCTACCAATTGCAAAGCTCTCTCTCATGCCACTTCACTCCTGCTTCTAATGATATAGAGCATTATATGGGTGGCGGCTTGGCAAAGTT
>JAITMW010000059.1 GCA_031277155.1 Clostridiales bacterium
CCTTCAGCGCAACATCCGGCCGCCGGGCCGCAATGGCCCTTTGGTGCGCGCGGCTTGCAATTGTGCCTGTTGTGGCCACAAGACCTATGCGCCCCGTTTTTGTGGCGGCAAGGGCCGCCTCTATGGAGGCATCCAACATGCCCAAGACGGGCATATCATCAACCATCCCGCGCACAACATCAAAAACAGTGGCGCTTATGGTGCCGCAAGCCACCACCAGCGCCCCAATGTCTTTTGCCAGCAAAAAATTTATAATCTCGCGGGAAAATTGTATCAATTCGACCGGGCGCCTGCCGCCATAGGGCGCGCGCAGGCTGTCGCCAAAATATACCAGCCTCTTATGAGGCATGGCCGCCATAATTTGCCGCGCCACCGTCAGGCCGCCCACGCCGGAATCGAAGATGCCAATTGGTTTGTCCGTCATTGGTGCTTATTCCACCGCCAATTCTATCAATTTGTCCACCAGCTGCGTATATGTCATGCCGTCGGCCTGCCAAAGCATGGGATACATGGAAATATCCGTAAAACCCGGCATGGTGTTTATTTCATTGAAAATTACGTCCCCCGCCTCATCCACAAAAAAGTCCACCCGCGCAAGGCCGCGGCAGCCCGTGGCCCGGTAAATCGCAAGGGACTGCTGCCTGATTTGCTCTGTTACATTCTGCGGCAAATCCGCGGGCACAATGGTGCGGGATGTGCCGCTTTTATATTTTGCGTCATAGCAGTAAAACTCGGTTTCATAAGTAATTTCACCCACTCCGGAGGCAATGGGCTTTTCATTGCCCAATACGGAACATTCAATCTCGCGCCCCGCCACCGCCTTTTCCACAATAATCTTGCGGTCATATTTTGCCGCGTCCGCCAGGGCGGCGGCCAGCTCTTCAGCATTGGCGGCCTTGCTTATGCCCACGGAAGACCCTGTGGATGCGGGTTTTACAAAGCAGGGATAGGACAGGTTATGCAGCACCTTTTCGTCAATTTCGCGGATATTATCAATATCATCCTTGTCAAACACAAGATAGTCCGCTTGTTTCAGGCCAATTTTGCTTGCAATCGTCTTTGTATGCGCTTTATCCATGCAAATTGCACTGGCTGCCACGCCGCTGCCCACATATGGGATGCCCGCAAGCTCCAACAGGCCCTGTATGGTGCCGTCTTCGCCGTTTTTTCCATGCAGCACGGGAAAAGCCGCGTCCACATGCATCACCTTAAATTTATCCCCCACCAGCCGCAATATGCCGTGATGCGCCGCGTCGGGGCTTAGCACAACCGTGGTGGCAAATTTTTCCCATTGCAAATTTTTGATATTATCCTTTGCCCCATCATACAAAAACCAACGGCCATCCCGCGTGATATAGACGGGCAGCACGAAATACTTGTCCTCATCCAGCGCGGCAATTATATTTGCGGCAGATAGCTTTGAGACCTCGTGTTCGCTGGACGCCCCGCCAAAAAGTATGGCAATCACTTTTTTATCCATAAAATATCCTCATTTCGTTAAATCCTAATGTCAGTATATGCGGCGGACTAATCCTTGGAAAGTAGATTAACAATGATATTCATCTCGTCTTGGCTAAGCCTGCGAAATTCCCCCGGCGCCAAGCCCTCGTCCAGGTCGATGCCGGCAAAGGCCGTCCTTTTAAGCCATATGACATTAACCCCCAAAGCCTCAAACATGCGCTTTATTTGGTGGAACTTGCCCTCTTTGATTATAACCCGCGCCATTTTATCATTCAAAATCTCCAATCCCGCGGGCATGGTGCGATATCCGTCGTCCAAAGTGATGCCGTTTTCAAAGGCCCTTGCCTCTTTTTGCCCCAGCTCGCTATCAACCTGCGCCAAATAGACCTTTTCAACATGTTTTTTGGGCGACAGCGCCCTATGGGCAAATCCGCCGTCATTTGTCAATATTATCAGCCCCGTGGTATCCTTATCCAGCCGCCCAACGGGAAAAAGGTCAAACCATTGGTGCTTTTCATCCAAAAGGTCACATACAGTAGTCTCTTCGTCATCATAGCTGGCCGAAATCACGCCGGCGGGCTTGTTCATCATCACATAGACATATTTTTCGTATTCAATCAGCACATCGCCCACATAAACGACGGATGTTTCGGGATTTACGCGGGTTTGCGGGTTTGTCACCACCTCGCCGTCAACAGACACAACCCCATGTTTTAAAATGGCCTTAACTTCTTTGCGGCTGCCAAAACCATATTGCGATATCAGCTTATCTATCCTCATATACAAAACCTCATTCAAACTTTGCTATTGTAATCATGCGCGGGTGGCATTATAATTATTATAACGGCTTGGGGAAATATTGCAAGCAAAAAATGTTGGCGGCTGTTTTTCAAAGGGGTGAGAATGTGAAAATTCCGGACGTTGTGCCCAATTTGCAAAGCTTTATTTTGTCGGTTTCCCATCGGCTGCCTAAGAATCTTAATAAAATTATTGTGTTTGGCAGCCATGCAAGGGGTCAGGCCACCATAAGAAGCGATGTGGATGTGGCCCTGGTTTTTGACGGCACAGGCCCCTTTGAAAGAATGGATAGGGAGGCTGTGCGCGATATTTTGGATGACTTTGACGACATAATAAAAATTGACTTGACTTGTACCAATCAAACCAATATAGACGAAACCGAAAACAAATTTAATGTAAATTATTGGATAAGAGAGGAGGGGAAGTTGCTATGGGCAAGGGAACATACAAGTATATCGCTGACAGGGACTTAAAAGATGCCGAAACTTTGCTGGCGGCAGGCTCGTTTTCCTCCGCGGGCAGGTTTGCGCAGCAGGTGGTTGAAAAATATCTAAAGCACTTTATTGATTCAAACGGCAATACAGACGACATAGCCTTTTTGGCAACGCATAACACAATTAAACTTTATGATAAGGTTGTGGAATTGGGCGGCCTTGAATTTAACAGGGATTGCCAAAAAATGATGTGCGTATTGAGAAATTACTATTACGACGTGAATTATCCCGGCGAAGATTTTAGAGAATTGGGCAAAGAAGAAGCCACAGATGC
>JAITMW010000067.1 GCA_031277155.1 Clostridiales bacterium
TCGGCGAAAAATGTCCGCCAGCAGCTGAATGACAAAGGCTATTGCCATAAGCACCACGCCCATAAATATGGCCCTGTCTATTTCGCCCTGGTTGCGCAGCATTGATATGGTGGTGGTCATTGCGCGGGTATGAAAGCGGATATTGCCGCCCACAATCATAATAGCGCCCACTTCGCTCATGGCGCGGCCAAAACCCGTTATCAGCGCAAAATACATCTCATTGCCAAGCTCTCTCAACAATAAAAGCTGTGTTTGCGGCCCGCTTGCGCCCATGGTCACGGCAAAGGCCCTTATGCTTGAGGCATTGCGCGTGGCAGAAGTGTAAACCATGCCGCAAATTATAGGGCTGATTAATATAACCTGGGCAATCACCATGGCCTCGAAGGTAAACAGCAATCTAAGGAAGCCCAAGGGACCATCGCGCATCAGCATTAAATACACCACAAGGCCCGCCACAACCGGCGGCGTCGCCATAAGGGTGCGGTTGATGCGCACCACAAGCATTTTGCCTGCAAAGCTTGCCTTTTCCAGCCATAACCCAAGAGGGATGCCGATTACAGCGGAAATAAACGTCGACAGCAGGGTCATACGTAAGGTTAAGCCTATTATGTCCAAGGTTTCCCTGTCGATAATCTCAAACATAGGTTAAATCACTCAGCTTCCGGGAAAAACAGGGGCTGGCCAAATTCTTCCAGGCCAAATTCCGCAATAAGCTCTTGACCCCGGGGGCTTGTCATCCAATCTATAAAAGCCCGGGCGCCCTCCGGCAGAAGTGTCGTCGACACCGGCAGCAAGCCATAGGGATTAAGCAAATCCGCATGGCCTTCGCATATTATTATCAAGTCGCCCACATCCGGAAAGCTCAACCAGGTGGCCCGGTCCACAAGGGTATATGCCCGCATTTCCACAGTCATGCCAAGGGTGGCCCCCATGCCTTGCCCAACGCTGGTATAGCCGCTGTTGTCCTCGGGCGTAAGCCCCAGGGCATCCCAAATTTCCAGCTCTCTGATATGTGTGCCGGAATTGTCCCCCCGGGAGACAAAGGTCAGGTTTTGTTCAAGTATGGCGGTAAATGTCGTATGTACGTCATTGTTGTGGCCTATTGGCCCATCACCTGGCCCAACGATTACAAAATCGTTGTACATGACGTCATACCGTCGGGTTGCGTAACCTTCCGCCACAAATCTATCCTCCTCTGACCGCGCGTGAACCAGCAGCACATCAGCCTCGCCATCGCGCCCAAGCTGCATTGCGGCACCCGTGCCAACGGATATGACGCGTATTTCCCAGCCTGTGTCCTCGGTGAAATACGGCAGGATGAAGTCAAGCAGACCGGAATCCTCCGTGCTGGTGGTGGCCAGGGTAATCATGCCCGGGGCGGCGGGTTGGCCGCAGCCTGCCAAAAAGGCGGCCAGCAGCAGCACAATCAACATCTTAAACAATTTTCTCATTTGCGAAAACACCTCCGGCCTATTTTCGCAGCATCTCCAAACCGTGCCCCAGATGCGGCAGTATGTATTCCAGGCTTTCCTTCACGGCTTTGGGGCTGCCCGGCAAATTTATGATAAGAGTGCCGCCCCTGATTGCCGCTGCGCCGCGGCCAAACATCCCGCGGGGCGTTATGCTCATCGAATGGACGCGGATTGCCTCGGCAATGCCCGGCGCAACGCGCTGTGCCGCAGCCAGGGTGGCCTCCGGCGTGACATCCCTCTTTGAAAAGCCCGTCCCGCCCGTGGTTACAATCAAATCCACCCTTAAATTATCGCAAAGCCCCTTAAGTGCCGCCACAATTTCGTCAAACTCGTCCGGCAGCAGGGCCTGGGATTTAACATCATAGCCATGGGCTTCAAGCAGCTCTTTAACAACTTCGCCGCTTATGTCCGCCCTTGTGCCCTCGTGGCCCTTGTCGCTAAGCGTCAATATGGCCGCGGAAAATTTGCGTTCGCCCAAAACCTCCACGTCATCGCCAACACATATGGCCCCTTCTTCAGCCACCCGCGCAAAAACTCCCTCCCGAGGCATGATGCAGTCGCCCATTTTATGGTAAATCTGGCAATGGTTATGACATTCTTTTCCAATCTGCGTAATTTCCAACACGCCATGCCCACAGCTCAAAAGGGTGCCAATAGGAAGGGCCGCAAAGTCAATTCCTTCCACCAAAATATTCTCGGCAAAATCCCCCGCCCCCACGCCCGCGCCTTTCTCGTTGAAATCGGCAACCTTGTCGTAGGAGAGCAGGCTAACCTGTCTGTGCCAATCGCCGCCGTGGGCGTCACCCTCAATCCCCCAGCCCGCCTTTAAAAAGCCGGAGCCTACATTCCGTTTTTGCACGCCGCGGGTTTCGCTAATGCAAACAGCCTTAATTACACCCATATTAACCTCCAATCCTCGACATATGTTCAAGCTCTGTGTATGTATGCAATGCATGTTCCTTGGGTTTGGCGGCAATGGCGCCCACAATTGCCCCGGCAATTTCGGCATCGCTTGCGCCGCCGCGGCACATCTGCCGCAAATCCAGCCCATGCCCGTAATGAAGGCAAAGTTTGAGATGGCCTTCCGCGGTTACATGACTATGGGGTGCCGCCATGCCAGGTCGGCAAAAGGCAGAATTTCAGATTCGTTTACGCCGGCAATCACAACGCAGTTAAGTTTCGTCTTAATGCCGTAATACAGCGCCTTTTCAATCCCGTCCCATGCCGCGTCAAAGGCGTCCCGGCCCGTAATTTCGTGATAAAGCCCGGGCGAAAGACTGTCCAGGCTGATATTTATGCTGTGCAGGCCGATGTTTGCAAGCTCTTTTGCATGTGGCGCAAGCAGGGTTGCGTTATACTAATTCTAGATTAAAACCTGTAGTTTGGAGTGGCCCCGAAAGCTGAAGCTTTCGGAAAAAGGCCGCGAACAAAGTACAGGATTTTAATCAGGATTAGTATTAGTTGTCAAAGAAACGCGCCGGATGCCCGGTATGGCCTTTAAGCGGCGCAAAAATTCGACACAGCCCTTACGCACCAGAGGTTCTCCGCCGGTTACGCGCACGACCTTCACGCCAAGGCCAACCATGACAGCGCACAGGCGCAAAATTTCCTCATAGCGCATAATGTTTTCGGGGGGCACATAGGGCATATCCTCGGGCAT
>JAITMW010000129.1 GCA_031277155.1 Clostridiales bacterium
GAATAACCAGGGCAAGGCCGATTAATATGCCTTTAATGAAATTTATTATCATAAGTTCTCCTTAATTTGGGATATTGGGTCAAGCCCGGGGTGATGCCGGGGGATTGGGGCGTATTTGCAATATACAGCTGCGGATAATGCTTATTTTCCACGAACAGTATGCCCTTTCATGGTAACAAAATGACCAACTTCCTTTTTCAAATCAAGCAACTCTGTTTTATAGAAATCAGGAAACAAATCATAGTTTAATAATTCTGTTAAGGGTAGCCAGTGTAACGATTCTGCCCCGCCGTCGGCTCCCATGCTTGTGCATTTAATGCCTTTTATTTCGTCAGATTGTTTCATAAGATAATAAAAGGCTACTTCATGGAAAAGCTCATCCTTAGCACCGAAAATACTTCCAACAAAGTAATTCTCGTGTATAAAAGCTAATCTATCAATTTCTAATATGATACCAATTTCCTCAAATGTTTCACGTAGAACGGCATCTTCCGATGTTTCTCCAAGAGTTACCCTGCCACCAACGGGATAAAAATAAGGGAAATTCTCATTTTTAACCATTAGCACTTTATTGTCATTAATAATAATCGCACCTACTTTATGAAAAAAATAGCCACCATCCATTTTGAATGTAATGTCCGTCATTTGATTATCCCCCTCTTACTACGCATTATATAAATTTTCTGCGTCACCAATTACGCAAACACGCCCTTGCCCGGAATCAGCAGTTAAATAGCTTTACATATCGTTACTTGGATTGCCTCGGTCTTGACCGCTATCGGTCTCTGTAGCAACGCCGGCCCCGCAATGACGGGCGGCAGGGTGCCGCCCCTGCGCGAAGCCCGTCATCTTATGAATCGTCATTGCGGGCTTGGTCTACAATCTCGTATGGGATGAGGCTGTCATTGTAACAGGGGATACCGGGCCAGGCCCGGGATGACGCAAAAGGGTAATCCGGCAGGGTTATGCCGCCTATACGTTAACCGCAACCTAATTATCAAAAAACGTACCAAAGACTTTCAGCACATAATCATTGTCAATTGTGGCGCCAAGCTCCCGTATGGAATGCATACCCAGCACGCCCATGCCCATATCCACCACATTTACGCCCAGGCTTGCCCCCATAATGGCGCCTATTGTGCCGCCGCCCACAATATCCGAGCGGGTGATATACTTTTGCACCGGCACGCCGGCTTTTTGGCACAGGGCGGTAAAAATGCTGCCTGTATAGCCATTGGTGGCGTATTTTTGGTTGGCGGAATATTTAAGCACGGCGCCGCCGCCCAGGAGGGTCGTGTTTGTAGGGTCGTCCTTTTCGGGATAGTTGGGATTTGCGGCGTGGCCCAGGTCCGCGGAGATGAAAAAGGAATTGGCCATGGTCTGCCCGAATGTTCCACGTGGAACAATTCGCTCAATCAAAGTTTTGATAAAGCGGGATTGGGCGCCATGGGGCGTCAGGCTGCCTATTTCTTCGTTGTCGGGGCAGTAAAGCAGCTTGGTGTAGGCAGATGGCGCGGCACTTAGCATTGCGGCAAGGCCCGCATGGACCATCCAAAGGTCGTCCAAGCGGGATGATGAGATAAATTCGTCATTTTGGCCCACAAATTGGCCTTTTTGATATTCGTAAAGGCAAAGGTCAAAATCCAGGATGTCCTCCGGCGCGCAGCCCAGCTCGGCGACAAGCAAATTTATGAGATAGTCGTCCTTTTCCAGCTCGTCGTTGACCATTGCGGCAAAGGGCAGGGTGTCGGATTGGGCGTTGATTTTAAAGCCCTGGTTTACTTCGCGGTTTAAGTGAATGGCCAGGCTTGGGATTACCATCAGGGGCTTGTTGATGTTGACCAGCTTTTCGGCGGGCGCGAGGAAGTTGTCGGTTTTTAAAAGCACGCGCCCGGCAATGGCCAGAGGTCTGTCGAACCATGTATGCATTATGACGCCGCCGTATGGCGAGGTGTTAAGCTTTATGTGACCGTTTTTAGTCATTTGGGGATTGGGCTTGATTGCGAAGAAGGGAGAGTCGGTGTGGGCGGCGATGGCGCGTATGCCGCGGGCGGCGATGTCCGCCGTGCCCATTATAAAGGCGGCGAAGCATGATGAGTTTTTGCGCAGGAAGTATTTGCCGCCGGGGATGATATCCCAGGCGTCATTTTCGTGAAGCTCTTTAAAACCGGCGGTGGCCAGCTGTTTGGCCGCATTGTCCGTTGCGTGGAAAGGCGTTGGGCTTTCGTATAGATAGTCCAGCAGTTTTTGGGCGTTTTCTCTGGTTTTTTGCATGATGTTCCCCCTAGAATGTAATTGTTTGCACATTATCAGTATAACAAAAAAAATCCTGCTTTGCAATTATATCCTGTTGTGGTAAAATTGATATTGTGAAAATTGATTTTAAGGGGGAAATGTCATGGAAAAATTGAGAGTTGCAGTTGTGGGTTATGGAAATATCGGGCGCTATGCCGTGGATGCTGTTAATGGCGCGCCGGATATGAAGCTGGTTGGGATTGTGCGCAGGCAGGAGGATGTGCCGCAGGGGGTCTTTGTGCCCGTGGCGGATGATATTGGCAAGCTGCCGAATGTGGATGTTGCATTGCTTTGCGTGCCCACGAGAAGTGTTGAGGAACATGCAAAAAAATGCCTGAAAATGGGCATTTGTACGGTGGATAGCTATGATATACACGAGAGCATCTATGAGCTGAAAACAAGCCTGAACCAGGCGGCCAAAGAAGGCGGCGCGGCGGCGGTGATATCGGCGGGATGGGACCCGGGGACGGATTCTGTTGTGCGGGCCATAATGCTGGCCAGTGCGCCTTTTGGGCTGACCCATACGGATTTTGGGCCGGGGATGTCTATGGGGCATACGGTGGCGGCCAAGGCCATTGGCGGCGTGAAAAATGCGCTGTCGATGACCATGCCCATGGGATATGGCGTGCATAGGCGGGATGTGTACATAGAGCTTGAGGATGGGGCGGATTTTGAGAAGGTGCGCAAGGATTTGCTTTGCGACCCGTATTTTGCGACCAGCGACACCCATGTTTATGAGGTGGACGATGTCAATGTGCTGATTGATAAGGGGCATGGCGTTGATATGGTGCGCAAAGGGGGTGCCGGCAAGACGCAAAATCAGTTTTTCCAATGGAAGATGACAATTGATAATCCCGCGCTTACAAGCCAGATTATGGTGGCATGTGCGCGGGCGGCGAGAAGGCAGGCGCCGGGGGCATATACCATGCTGGAGTTTCCGTTGATTGATTTGCTGCCCGGAGGCAGGGAAGAAATTATACGGGCGTTGGTGTAGGCCCGCCGGGCTGCTTTCGCTATTCCGTTTAAAAGTGGCCCTCAGACTTCGATGAAACACCGCCCAAGCGTTCGTTGTTTCATCCTTGGTTTCGGCGAAGGCTTCCCGCCGAAACTTGGACTTCGGACGATTTTAAATCGGATTAGCTATAGCATCGCGCGAAAGGAGCAAAAATAATGCGAAAGAAGTTATGCATAATATTTTTGGCCTTGCTTGTGATTTATGCGCCCATGCCGCTGAATGCCGCCGATGATGCGATTACTGTGATTTTTGACGGGCAGCCCATTGAATTTGTCGACCAAACGCCCATTATAGTGGACGGCAGAACCCTTGTGCCCGCACGTGCCATATTTGAGGCCTTTGGCATGGAAGTGCAATGGCGTAATGACCATGGGCAGCGGCAAATTTGGGCGGCAAAAGGGGATTTTGGCATTAGCATGTATATTGGCTTCAATTTCATGAGTTTTGGCACCTTTGCGGACTATTATGTTACATTTCGCGGGCAGACCATGCGGCCTTTTGAGTCGACTCAAGTTGAATTGGATGTGCCGCCCATGCTTGTAAATGACAGAGCCATGGTGCCGCTGCGTGCAATTGTGGAGGCATTGGACGCCGAAGTTGAATGGAATCAAGAAACGAGGACGGCTGTTATTGCTGTATGAACACGGGCGGCATGACGCCGCCCCTACGCTGGGGCAAAAAAATAGGAAAGGCATGATGCCATGCTAAAACTATTGAGACGATACGGAAGACCTATACTGCCCATGTTTCTGATTGCGGTTGTGTTTTTGATTGGGCGTGCGGCGGCGGAGCTTACGCTGCCCGGGCTGATGTCTGATATTGTGGACTATGGCATTGCCCAGGGCGGCGTGGATTCCCCTGTGCCGGAGATGCTGACGGTGGAGACCTTTGATGAGATATTGGAGAATCTGCCGATAACATTGCAGGAGGAATTTAGGCACAGTTACGCCTTTGTCACGATGTGGGAGTATTACAGACTTATTGACATGAGCGTTTATCTGCAAGGGCAGCTGGCTGCCCTGCTGGCGTGGTTTGAAGCGGGAGAGCAGGTAAACTTCGACGAAGAAGGCATGATAAACCAACATGCCAAGGCCTTTATCCGGGCCGAATATGCCCGCCTTGGCGTGGATATGGAAGAATTTCAGCTGGATTATGTATTTTCCACGGGCGGCACCATGATTGTCGTAACACTTTTGGCCATTTCGGCCGCCATTGTCCAAGGCTTTATTTCCGCGCGCATTGCCACGGGATTGGCGCGTAAATTGCGTGCCGATATTTTCGGCAAGGTGGTCAGCTTTACGAATACAGAATATAACAACTTTTCCACGGCGTCGCTGATAACCCGCAGCACCAATGATGTAAATCAGGTGCAGCAGCTGATGGCGATTGCGGTGCGGATTGTGGTTTTTTCGCCCATTATGGGCATTGGCGGTATATTGATGGTGGTGGGGACGGACCCTTCGATGGCGTGGATTATCGCGCTGACGGTGGGCGCTATGACCACATTTATCACATTGTTTATAATTATTGCCACGCCGCACTTTAAAAAGATGCAAAAGCTGATTGACAAGGTGAATTTGGTGACGAGAGAGGCCTTGACGGGCATTATGGTTATACGGGCCTTTGTGACGCAAAAGCACGAGGCAAAAAGATTTGATGAGGCGAATATCCATCTGAGAAAAACAGAACTTTTTTTGGCGCGGATGGGGGCTTTGCAGATGCCCTTAATCAGCATTATCTCGAATTTTGCCACCGTGCTTATTGTGTGGATTGGCGCCAATTCCATTGACATGGGCAATTTGACGGTGGGCAGCATGATGGCCTTTGTGAATTATACCATGTTTGTTGTGTGGTCGTTTCTGATGCTGGTGATGATTGTGATTATGCTGCCCCGGGCGCAGGTTTCGGCCAATCGTATAATGGAGATTTTGGACACCCGGCTTGTTGTGACAGACCCCGAAAAGCCCGCCGTGCCTGATAAAAACCGCGGGGATATTGAATTTCGCAAGGTTGGTTTTAAATTTCCCGGGGCTGATGGATATGCCCTGTCGGATATCAGCTTTAAGGCGCAAAGCGGCAAAATTACGGCTCTTGTGGGCTCTACCGGCAGCGGCAAAACGGCCCTTGTCAATCTTATCCCGCGGTTTTATGACGCGACCGACGGCGAGGTGCTTGTAAACGGCGTGAATGTGCGGGATGTCAAGCAGGAGGACCTGCGCGCCCTGATTGGATATGTGCCGCAAAAGGCCGTGCTGTTTTCGGGCACGATAGAATCCAATATAAAATACGCGGGCAGTGAAATTGACGACAATATGGCGGAGGCCGCCGCCAAAATTGCTCAGGCCGATGAATTTATAGGCGAAAGGGCCAAGGGGTATGCCGATGAAATTGCCCAAGGGGGCACAAATGTAAGCGGCGGGCAGCGGCAGCGCCTGTCCATTGCGCGGGCTGTGGCCAAAAGGCCGAAAATCTATATTTTTGACGACAGCTTTTCGGCGCTGGACTTTAAGACGGACGCGAAGCTGCGCGCGGCGCTTGCTGAAGAAGTTGGCAACCAAACCATGCTGATTGTGGCGCAAAGGATAAATACGATTAAAAATGCGGACCAAATTGTTGTGCTGGAGCAAGGCAGAATTGCGGGCATGGGCACGCATCGCCATTTGCTGAAAACCTGTGATGTGTACAGGCAAATTGCGGCTTCTCAGCTTTCTGAAGAGGAATTGATGAAAGATTTGGGCGAAAGCGGGGTGATGGCGTGAGTCAAATCAGGCAAAACACCCCCCAAAGAACGCCGGGCCTAAGACGCGGGCGCGGCGGACCCATGATGGGCCCTGCGGAAAAGGCCAAAAACTTTCGCAGCACACTGAAACAGCTGGTGAATTATCTTAAGCCCTTTGCGCCTCAAATAGGCATCTCTGTCATTTTTGCCGTCTGCGGTACAATTATGTCCATAATTGCCCCGGCGGTGCTGGGCAATGCAGTGACGGTGGTTTTTGATGGCAGCACGGCGCGTATGGCGGGCGAAGGCGGCATAAATTTTGACCTGCTGACGTCAATAATCACCATGCTTGCAATATTGCATATAGGCGGCTTTGTTTTTTCCGCGCTGCAAGGCATTTTGATTGAAGGGGTTTCGCAAAAGGTCAGCTATAATTTGCGCAAAAAGTTTTATGCCAAGATAAACCGTATGCCGCTGAAATATTTTGACAATGTGCCCCATGGGGACGTGCTTTCGCGGATGACAAATGATATAGACCTTATGGGAAGCTCTATCGGCCAAAGCATGACACAGCTTATCATCGCGGTGATAACCCTTGTGGGCGCCATTGTGATGATGCTGACCATATCCGTACCCATGACGGGTGTGGCATTGCTGATTTTGCCGCTTTCGCTGATACTTGTGGGCATTGTTGTGAAATATTCGCAAAAATTCTTTAGGACGCAGCAAAAATATCTGGGGGCCGTAAACGGGCAAATTGAAGAGGTGTTTTCCGGGCACCTCATTGTCAAGGCATATAATGCCGAAGGGCGCGTCGCAAAGGACTTTCACAAGGACAACAATGTGCTGTACATCTCTGCGTGGAAGGCGCAATTTATGTCCGCCCTGTTATTCCCGCTGATGTTTTTTGTGGGCAATGTGGGATATGTGGCGGTTTCGGTGCTGGGGGCATATCTGGCGATACAGGGTACGCTGGCTGTGGGGGCGATTTTGGCCTTTGTGCAATATTCGCGGCGCATATCAGACCCCATAAATATGCTGGCGCAAATCTCCAATGTTTTACAGAGTACAGTGGCGGCGGCGGAGCGCGTCTTTGAATTTCTTGGCGAGGAGGAAGAAACGCCCGACGGGGAAAATACAATAAGCACAGAGGACATTGCCGGCGAGGTGGGCTTTGCCGATGTGAAATTTGGCTATACAGAGGACAAACCCGTCATACATAATTTTTCCGCGCGCATTAAAGAAGGGCAGCGCACGGCCATTGTGGGGCCGACGGGCGCCGGAAAAACCACAATTATAAAGCTGCTTATGCGGTATTATGACATAGACAATGGCGGGATATTGCTGGATGGCCACAATATCAAAGATTTTGCCAGAGACGACCTGCGCGGCGTGTTTGCTATGGTGCTGCAAGAAACGTGGCTGTTTAACGGCAGCATTATGGAGAATATACGCTATGGCCGCCTTGACGCGACGGACGAAGAAGTGACGGAGGCCGCGCGGGCTGCCCACGCGCATCATTTTATCATGACACAGCCCGGCGGATATGATATGATAATCAATGAAGAGGCCAATAATATCTCCCAGGGGCAAAAGCAGCTGCTTACCATCGCGCGGGCCATACTTTCCAATCCGCGCATATTGATTTTGGACGAGGCCACAAGCTCGGTAGATACGCGCACAGAGCAGCTTATACAAAAGGCCATGGATAATCTTATGCATGGGCGCACCAGCTTTATCATCGCCCATCGCCTGTCAACCATACGCCATGCGGATTTAATATTGGTGATGGACGAAGGCGACATTACAGAGCAGGGCACCCATGAGGAGCTTTTGGACAGGCGCGGGTTTTATCACGAACTTTATGCCGCCCAATTTGAGGCGTGAAAAATTAAGGAGGGATTGTTATGAACAACACACCGTATCAACCACATGGGATGCCGCCATTTGCGGCAAAAGCGCCGGGGAAAAACTTTTTGATGGTGACGGGCATTTTGTTTATCATCTTTAACGCAATAGGATTTTTTATGACGTTATCCACAATTATGACCGTCGACGTCTGGCTGTGGATGTTTGGCGGCCATGCCATGCGCGGCACATGGATGATGATTTACGGCCTGTCTTTGCTGTTGTCGTTGCTTGCGGTGGCCTTGGGCATTATGGGTGTGTCGCTTTGCAACAAAATCCAACACGGAGGGATGCTTCTTGTAGTCGCGATTATCCTCATGGTTGCCTCGATATTATACAATATCATCTACACGGCGCTAATCTTTAACTTTGACGGCCTAATGGGCGTTGGGGCCATAATCGGCATACCAATTGGCCTTGTATTGCCGATTTTGTTTATCATAGGCGCCGTGAAAAACAAAAAGGCCGCGGACGCCGCGCCATATGAGCATCGGCGGGGATATTAGAGCGTATTTGGCGGGAGGGATTATGACGCAATTATTGAAAAGATATTCCCTTTTCGTATTGGCGGGCCTTGCCTTTGCCCTTATTTCATGTAGCCCCTATGCGGATGAAAATGAAATATCAAACGGCGATGCCTTTTTGGAGCATACCATAACCTTTTCCCCTGTCGGCCCTGCTTTTCGGGTTATGGGATATATGGTGGAAGCCGAAGTAAACAACAGGAGATATTTTTTTGATGCCGATGATGAAGCCGCCAACCAGGATTTTATAAATCAAACGGAAAAAATAATATACGAAATTGAAAATATGCTTGTTTTGCCGCAAGCGCGAAGGGATGTGCGCATATCCTTTGCCATGGATGAAAATTATGTGTTTGATGCCATGAGGCCCCTTTCGCTTAATCATGGGGACATAAACACCTTTGGCTGGCTGGTTAATCATTTAAGCGGCCACAGCTTGCCGATATGGCTTTCTGTCGGCATGGAGACCATTGCGAGGGCAAATGCGGGGCTGCACCAACCCGAGCAGACGGCCATTATGGATAATTTTGGCGATTTTTACTTTGCGCCGCCTTTTTGGGGAAGCGAAAAACACAGAGGGGCTGTTGGCACTGCCCATCAATTTGTGAATTATTTGCTGGAAAACGGGCTTTTGGCCGAATTGGCAGAACTATACACAAAAGGAGACCTGCCTGCTGCCCATGAAGCGGCCAAAGCGCATTTTTACAGCTTTGCGGGGCTGCCCATGGCCCCGGGCATTGTGCTGGAGCTTGGCCTTTTGCCGGGTGACGCCGTAAACTTTGGCGAGGGATATTATATCAGGAAGTCTACGCAATGGGGTGAATATATCTTTCTTTTTGATTCATTCGAGCAGTATTTTACATTTGAGGACATAATGGGGCATATCAATTATATAGACAGGGCCACATATCTGGTTGTAAATTGGTATTCAGAGATATTTGATTTTGATTTTGCGCCGGTATATAATCGCGTTTATCACAGATATGAAATGTTGGACGGGAGCCTCGCCTTTGCAAACTTTGGATTAAACAGGATGTCTTATGCCGGGCTGTCAGAGGCCTTTCCGTATATTGCGGCGCACGAAGTCTCGCATATATTGGAATTTGAAATTGGCGGGAGCTTTCCTTTTCCGCCTTTTTCAGAAGGCCTTGCCCATATGCTGAATTATTATTTTAGCGAGACATATCGGGAGCTTCTTGTGGAAAACCATCATCGGCGTGCATATCAGATGTTTGCTGACGGAAGCTACAGAGATATAAGCGACATGTTTCCGGCGCGCTTTGATGAAAGCCATCCCCTTTATATGGCGGAAATAAGCGCGCGCATATCTGCCGCGTCCTTTGTGCAATATCTGATAGAGACCTATGGCGCCGAAAAGTATTTTCAGGTGCATTGGGCCGGGCCGGGCCGGTTTGAAAGTGTATATGAAATCACCATCGAAGAGATGATTGGGCGCTGGCGGGAGTTTTTGGCGGAATATGCGGCGTCACGCCTCCAGCTTCATTCGCAGGGTGTTTAGCACGCGCTTTTCGATGCGGCTGACCTGCACCTGGGAGACGCCGATGGCTTTGGCTATTTGGCTTTGGGTTTTGTCTTGGAAATAGCGCATGATGATGACCTGGCGCTCTTTAGGGGCCAGGGAGCGGATGATTTCGCGCAGGGCTATTTTGTCTATCATGCGCTCGCTGTCGTCAACCGAGGAGACATCCAGCTTGTCCAGCAGATAGACGGGGCTGCCGTCGCCCTGGTGGACCACGGTGTGAAGGGATTCTACCTCGTGGCCGGCGTCCATGGCATATGCCAATTCTTCAACATTGGTGTTTAGGGCGGCGGCAAGCTCGCCTATTGTGGGTGGCTTGCCCGTGGCGTGCTGTAGGCTTTCCTGCATATATTTTGCCTTCATGGCCATTTCTTTTAGGGGGCGGCTGACCTTGATTATGCCGTCGTCCCGCAGGAAACGCTTTATTTCGCCCATTATCATGGGTACGGCATAGGTGGAAAATTTTACGCCGTAATTTATGTCAAATTTGTCTATGCATTTCATCAGGCCGATTGAGCCTATTTGGAAAAGGTCTTCCAAGTCATAGCCGCGACCCGCGAATTTTTTCACCACAGACCACACAAGACCGGTGTTTTCCGCCACGATTTGGTCACGGGCGGCGGAATTTCCACTTTGTGAGGCTTGGATAAGTTGCAATGTATTTTCCATTGAGATTGCTCCCCTCATTCCCCCCTCTCGTATGCCTATTGTCTCAAGGTTTTGCGCAATTTTATGGTGGTGCCCGCGCCTATCTTCGAGATAACCTCCATGTCGTCCATAAATTCCTCCATAACGGTAAAACCCATGCCGCTGCGCTCCATTTCGGGCTTGGAAGTGTACAGGGGCTCACGCGCCAGGTCTATGTCGTCTATGCCCTTGCCGCTGTCGGAAATTTCTATGAAAATATCCTTGTCGACAATATGGCATTTTAAATCCACCATGTGGTCGCCGTCCATGCCGTCATATCCGTGGATGATGGCGTTGGTGACGGCTTCGGACACGGCCGTTTTTATCTCTGTAATTTCCACCAGCGTAGGGTTTAGCTGCGCGGCAAAGGCCGCCGCAGTTGCCCTCGCAAAGGATTCGTTTTGTGATATGGCAAGAAAGCTGAGTTGCATCTTATTTTCGGTCATAATAACTCCCCTTTTTTAAAAGCCGGCCCTATCCGCCGTAGAAACTTCGTCAATGCTTGAATAGCAAGGTATAATCTTCTTTAGACCGGATATGTCAAAAATGCGGCCTACTTCCGGGCCTATATTAATGGCGAACACACGGCCGTCAACCTTTTTAAGTTCTTTGTACCTGCCGATTATCATGCCTATGCCGGAAGAGTCCATAAAACCTACATGGGCAAAGTCGAAAATCATGTTCTTTGCGCCGGATTTAAAAAATTCGCGCTCTGCCACATGTCGTATCTCGTCCGCGCTGTGGTGGTCAATTTCGCCCATAATCTTCACAACCAAGTTTCCATTGCGCTCTGTGCATTTGATGTCCAAGTTCATATTCGGCCTCCTTATTACCAATATTATGAAATTATACCAAATTTTTGGAAAGATTTCAAGTACATTTTTTTGGCATATATGTCGTGCCGACTTGCGAGCCAAGCTATGTGTAGGGGCGAGCTGCGCTCGCCCGCGGGTCCTGCGCATTACGTGAATTTTAGAGGTTTTGAAGTGCCTTGGACACGGGCGAGCGCAGCTCGCCCCTACGGCTTGCAGGGATGGAATATGTATGTAACGCGGCACATTGTAGGGGCGACCATTGGTCGCCAGCTGGCCATGATCATTACATGAATATCGGAAATCCGTT
>JAITMW010000068.1 GCA_031277155.1 Clostridiales bacterium
GCTCTTCCGATCTCGCGCCGCCGCAGCGCTGGAGAGGGTCGAAAAAATCACCCTGCGGGATGCGCAGTCCAAGGCCATTTTGCACGAATTGGGGCTGAAAAACGAAAATATTACCGTCACGGCCGACGCCGCCTTTGGGTTTACAAACACGAGGCCGGATGCGGGGGATGAGATTTTGGAAAATATTGGCTTGGCCAACAAAAAATATTTTTGCGTCTCCATACGCGGGTGGAAAACGCTGAAGGAAGATTTCACGGCGGAAATGGCGGTTTTCTGCGATTATATGAGCGAAAAGCACGGCCTTACGCCGCTGTTTATCCCGATGCAGCCGTCAAATGACGCGGAAATTTCGACACAGGTGATGGAATTGGCCAGACGGCAGAGCTTTTATCTGCAAGAGAGCTTTACCATAGACGAGATACTGTCAGTTATAGCGAGGGCGCAATTTTTGGTGGGGATGCGCCTACATTCCATCATATATGGCGCAAATACGGCGACGCCCGTCATTGGCCTTGTGTATGACCCCAAGGTGTCCGCCATGTTTTATGAGCTTAACCAAAAGTATTATATGAGCCTGGAGGAAATTTCTGCCAATAAGCTCATAGATTTTTCCGAGGAAATTCTTTCGCGGCGTGACGAGATTGCAGGCCAACTGCGGGATGTGACGCTGCCGATGATTGAAAGCGCGCGTAGCAACGCGCGGATTGCCTATGACATTATTCACAGGGATTTGTTTTAGGGGGCGGCCATGAGGACAAAAATACTTGGTGTTTCATTTGACAATATCACATTGCATCAGGCTGTGGAGAAGGCCATGTCCTTCTTGCAAAATGAAACAACAGGCATCATTTTTACGCCCAATCCCGAAATGGTGATGCTGGCCCAAAGGGATGCGGAATTTGCCGAGGTTTTGGCGGCGGCAGACCTTGTGATTCCCGATGGCATAGGCATTGTGTGGGCCTCGCGCTTTACCGATGCCAAAATATCCCAGCGCGTGCCGGGCATAGAGCTGACCCTGGCTTTGCTTGAAAAAATCAGCCATACGGGACATTCGGTGTATTTTCTGGGCGGCGCGCCCGGTGTGGCCAGTGCCGCCGCTGCGAAGATGCAGGAAAAATTCCCAAATATCAAGGTTTGCGGCGACCATCACGGCTATTTTGACAATGCCGACGACGCCGAAATTGTGGCCGAAATAAATGCCGCAAAGGCTGATATTGTCTTGGTTGGCCTGGGTTTTCCCCGTCAGGAGAAGTGGATTTTTCGGCATAAAGAACATACCTGCGCCAAAATTATGGTGGGCGTGGGCGGCAGCCTTGATGTATTCAGCGGGAGAGTGCGCCGTGCCCCCGGGCTGTTTCAAAAATTGGGGCTGGAATGGTTTTATCGCCTTGCGCGCCAGCCTTCGCGCTTGCTGCGCCAGTTTGCGCTGGTAAAATTTGTGATGCTGGTTGTTTCTAAAAAGGGTCGGAACTTAGAATAAAAATTTTGCTTGACATCCGAGATGATTTGTGATAGAATTGCTGGACAGAACAAGTAGAAGCCTGCTTCTCACCTCGTGCCTGGGGCATTGGGGTTGCCGAATTTTTGAATTGGCTTTTTGTGTCCAATACATAATTGGCTTTGCGGGCGCATCTATTGTGGCCGTTTTTAATTTATCGGGAGGTGTACGGATATAGCCGAATTTTTTATCAACGAGCAAATTAGGGATAAAGAGGTTCGTTTGATTGGTGTTTCAGGAGAGATGCTGGGAATTTTTTCATCGCGGGACGCGCAGAAGATGGCTGACGACAAAAATCTGGATTTGGTAAAAATTTCTCCGGGGGCCAAGCCGCCCGTCTGCAAAATTATGGATTTTTCTAAATTCAAATTCGAGCAGGCAAAAAAAGAGCGCGAGGCGAGGAAGAAGCAAAAGACGCAGGAAACAAAAGAGCTGTGGCTTACCCCCAATATCGACACCCACGATATCGGCGTGCGTATAAAGCGCGCCACGGAATTTTTGAAAAATGGCGACAAAGTGAAGGTGACAGTGCGTTTTCGTCATGGCCGTGAAATGGGCCGCACCGAACATGCATATAAAATTCTTAATGACTTTGCAAAATCTGTGGAAGAATATGGAACCGTGGACAGACCCCCCAAAATGGAGCATCGCAGGATGTCCATGTTCCTTATAGCCAAAAAGGAAAATATTGAAAAAAAGGATGCCGAAAAAAAGTCGGAACCTCAACAATGATAATAATGACATAAAGGAGTTTTTTACAATGCCGAAAATGAAAACCAACCGTGCCGTGGCAAAGCGCTTTAAAGTTACGGGCACGGGCAAGTTAAAACGTTTTAAATGCAACAAAGGCCATAATGTCAAAGAATTAAAAAGGCCCAAGCGTGTGCGCGGCCTGCGTAAATCCACCCTTGTTGACAAGTCTATGGAGGCTAATTATAAAAGAGTGCTGCCATATCTGTAAAATATTGCACGGAAAACTGGAGGTTGTTACATCATGGCAAGAGTTAAAGGCGGTTTAAACGCCAAAAAAAGACATAAAAAGGTATTGAAAATGGCCAGGGGCTATTATGGCGCGCGCAGCAAGCAATATCGCACCGCAAAACAGGCTGTCATGCGGGCTTTGGCCCACAGCTTTGCCGGCCGCAAGCAAACCAAACGGGACTTTAGGCGCCTGTGGATAACACGCATCAACGCCGCCGCAAGGATAAACGGCATTTCATATTCCAGATTTATGAACGGCCTGAAAATTTCCGGCGTCAACATAAATCGTAAAATGCTGGCAGAAATGGCCATTCATGACGCGCCGGGCTTTGCGAAGCTGGCGGATATGGCAAAGGCCAGTGTATAGACCGGTATGTGATGAGGTGCAATTATGACATATTTTCGTTTATGATAATTTAGCGAAGCAGTCCGCAGGCGGATGGCTTCGCTTTTTTGCAAATCGACCAGAGGTATCCCTATGAAGAAACTCTTGATTGTGCTGTTTATCGCCGTTTCGACCCTGGTTGGCGGCATTTTGTGGGCGGCCTTGCCCGACGGCGATGACCTTACAAGGGGCCGGCGCCACATACCATGGGAATTTGTCACTTTTTCGGAGCCTGATTTTGAATCCGACCGCCTTGGGAGATTTGCGCCGCAAACCGTCGTATATACCGAAGATAACGGCGATGGGTGGATATTGATAAGCACCCACGCCGGGCCCGCATGGCTGTATTATCGGGATGTGCCGCCGCCCCTTGTGGCTGCAATCACCATCTCTGCCGCCGGCGACACCACATTGGGCGGCGACAGGCGATGGGCGGGATATCACGCCTTTATGCGCGAATTTGCAAACAGCGGTCAAGACCACAGCCATTTTTTGCGCAATGTCGTACATATTTTTGAAGAGGACGATTTGACAATCCTAAATCTGGAAGGCACCTTGACCTATGCCACGGCGCATATGGACAAACAGTTTGTTTTCAGGGGCCCGCCGCATTTTGCGCAGATATTGTCCACGTCGTCCGTGGAAGTTGTAAGCATTGCCAACAATCACACAATAGATTTTTTTGACAGGGGATATCGTGACACCATGGCCTCTCTGCGCGCTGTAGGTGTGGAATACTTCGGCAACTATTACAATACCATTATGGAAATAAATGGCATAAGCGTCGGGCTGTTTGGCCACCGCATCTGGAGCGACTCCGCCTTTAACCGCAATCGCATCGAAGGAGCCATCCGCGATTTGCAAAACCGCGGTGCCCAGCTGATTATTGCCTATTATCATTGGGGAGTAGAGCGCAGCAATGTGCCGGAGCCTTATCAGGTGGCCATTGGCAGATTTTCCATAGACCGGGGCGCGCATCTTGTGCTGGGTGCGCATCCCCATGTGGTGCAGGGCATTGAGGAGCATGACGGGCGCAATATTGTTTACTCTCTCGCCAATTTTTCCTTTGGCGGCAATTCCAATCCCCATGACCAGGACAGCTTCATTTTCCAACAGACCTTCACCTTCCATGACGGTGTGTTGCAGCCCGAAAATGACACAAATATCATCCCCATCTTCGTTTCCTCCGTGCGATATCGCAACGATTTTCAGCCAACGGTGGCCCAAGGGGCGGATGCCGAAAGGATTTTGGGGCGTATTCGCGCCTACACTCAAATGATAAGCCACTAATCTACGAATGGAGAGAACTACCTTGCGATATTTCATGGCAACATTGGTTTTTACAGCATTTGCGCTGTTTGGCGCCGCACAGTTTGCGGCATCCGAATATGAAGAGGAGCAGCCCCGGCTTCGCCACATCCCGTGGCGGTTTATCACCTACGATGCCCCCGGTTTTGACGCCAATCCCGTCGGCGACTTTTTGGCACAATATGTGCAATATCACGAGGACAACGGCGAGGGCTGGATTGCCATAACTACATATCGCGGCGAAGAATGGGTATATTATAGGGCAAACCTGCGGCGGGTGTCACGGATTTTGGGACTGCATAACAATATGGGGGACACCGCATATGTTGACCTAATTGCGCCGCAGCTGGTGCGGGTGCTGGAACAGGACGGCCGCTGGCTGAAAATTGAGACGCATCTGGGTCCCAGATGGATAAATTTGGATTTTAGGCCGCCCACCGCAGCACTGCAAGCCGCCCTGCAACAGCATGGCGACAATGTGTCCGTGTTTTTCAAAAATATGGAAACCGGCTTTACTTTTACATATAATCCGGAGCGCGTCTACTTTGGCGCAAGCACAAATAAAATATACAACGCGCTGTATGTATACACGCTGGCAGAGCGGGGCCTTATCACCCTGGACAACATACATACCTTCACCGCCGCCGATTACCGCGCCGGCAGCGGGCTCATACGCCATATGCCTTTTGGCACGCGCTTTACCACGCAGGAGCTTCTGAATCATTCCATACGCTATAGCTGCAATGTGGCCTATCGTATGCTGGCCCTGCGATATAGCGCCCCCGGCTTTACCTTCTGGGATTTTGTGGACGAGGTAGGCGCAAATCGCGCGCGGATTTTAAGCCTGACGGCGAAAAATATCGACGCCATTGACGCGGGCATTTGGATGACGGCCGTCTTCCACTATCTGGAATCTGACGGCAGATATGCCCATATCTTGCGGGAAGATTTGATATACGCCTTCAACCCCATTGTGTCCGACAATTATGATGTGGCGGCAAAATATGGCTGGATGGCCCCCATTTCCGGAGAATTCCACGATATGGCAATTGTGTATGCCCCGTCGCCCTATATTTTGATAATTCTGTCCGACACGGGCAGCGCGCCCGGGCTGGGTTTTGGGCCTTTCGCCAGCATCAGCCGGATGTTTGAGGCATTTAATGACAGGTATTTCAGGTAGGCCAAGCGGTTTGCCTTTGATATACATAAAATAACATTTATAAAAGGAGAGGATTGAATGAATCAAGATTTGAAAGACTACAAGCCAAGCAGCGGCAACATCTTGAAGTTTGTAATAATGTCAGTTATTGGCGTGTTTCTGTTTATGGCACTGCTGCCGGATGGAGATGCATTTAACATTCCCTTGGGCTTTGCCATTGTGTGGCTTGGCGAGTTAATCAACGGCGTAGTAATCAACGAACATGGCCTGCTGTTTCTCATTGCCGCCATTCTTATCACCATCTCGTTTTGCGGCTCGGTACTGGCCTATACCGTCAAGCCCGGCTTCATTGTGAACAACGATAAGCTGAACAAGCTGTTTAGCTGTGGCATCGTGTATCTTATCAGCAAAGCTATCGCGGTTGCCCTTGTCTGGATGGTATTTTTTGGGGTTGGCCCCGACTGGCTGATTGGTTGGG
>JAITMW010000112.1 GCA_031277155.1 Clostridiales bacterium
GAAGAAATGCCCAAGATGTATGCAAATCAATGGTGATACGCAAAGATTCTGCAAACATTGCGGCACAGAGCTGTTTTTTGTTGAAAGGTTTAAATGCTTGGACGAGCCTGATGCAAAAAGGGCCAAAGGCAGATTAAGTAAAATTTTCCATATCATGCCACAAGGAGGGCCGATGGCTAACAGCAAATTAATCGGGCATGTGAAATACGGCCTATCGGCGGGCAGCAAGATATTCACGGGCATCGCCACTATCCAAGGATATACCTTGCTTATCGGGCATTTGACGGGCGACATTCGCGCTGAAAATCACATCAACGCCCTGTTGTGGACGACGGTTGTTTTCGCGATTGTAATGGCGTTTGACAGAGCAAGCCGGCGATATAAAGATAAGAAAAGCGAGGGGAAAAGTGTTGAATAAAGCAGAGAGGCGCAAGGGCATTTGGAATATCGTGAAAATCGGCGTATGCTTGTATGGCATATTTTTCACGGCCGCCACCATCGTCAACAGTATCTTAGCCTTGATGCAGGGGCATATGTATGGCACACACGAGCATGTGATTTTGCGGGCCGTGATAGTTTTCATAGTTGTTTTGACGGTGATAATTGTGGGAGCGTTAAAAATAAACATATGGTTAAGGTGCTTGCTGGCCTATGTTGTTGCAATTGCCCTTGTGCTTGGCTATACCTGGCTTAACGGCCGCCTGTTTACAGAGCTTCACCCCTATGCGTACCGCGACATTGTAATAAGCGTTTCGGTATTTTTTGTGCCGATTGCTGTGGGATATGCTATTGGGGATATCTTGAGGAGAAGGAAGAAAAATGGCGCTAAATAAATCAGGGAATGTGCAAAATTTCATCGGCTGTGACGCATCCTATGAGGACGCGAAAGTCGTGATTTTTGGCGCGCCCTTTGATTCTACTACGTCGAATAAGCCCGGCGCGCGCTTTGGGCCGTATGCCGTGCGGGCTGAATCCCATGGTCTGGAGACATATTCGCCATATCAGGATTTGGACTTGGAAGAGGCGCAAATTTATGACGCGGGAGAGCCGGAATTGCCTTTTGGGCGGCCGCAGCCCGCCCTGGATATGATAGAAGCCGCCGTGGCGCAAATTTTGGCGGATGATAAAATCCCGCTGATGATAGGCGGGGAGCATTTGGTGACGCTTGGGGCAATACGCGCCGCCGTAAAAAAATATCCCGATTTGCGCATAATTCACCTTGACGCCCATACGGATTTGCGGGATGAATTTTTGGGCGAAAGCCTGTCTCATGCCACCGTGATGCGCCGCTGTCATG
Source organism: Clostridiales bacterium (assembly GCA_031277155.1). Lineage (GTDB taxonomy): Bacteria > Bacillota > Clostridia > Lachnospirales > WRAX01 > WRBK01. The sequence goes on from JAITMW010000112.1 coordinate 1,298, forward strand.
ATATTTTGGGCGATGGGCGTATATTTCAGTTTGGCATACGCTCCGGCACGCGCGAGGAATTTAAATGGGCGGAGAAGGGCCATACACATCTGCAAAAATTTAATCTGGATGGGCTGGCGGAAGCCGTGGCGGCCCTTGGCGATGCGCCCGTATATTTTACGCTGGATTTGGATGTGCTGGACCCGGCGGAATTTCCGGGCACAGGCACACCGGAGGCGGGCGGCATACATTTTAAGGACTTGTTGGAGGCCATTGCCTGCCTAAAACGGCTGAATATTGTGGGCTGTGATGTTGTGGAGCTGGCCCCTAATTTGGATACATCAGGCATCAGCACGGCCATGGCGTGCAAGGTTATACGCGAATTATTATTAGCGATAGGCCGGTTCTGAAACCCCTATCTGTCATTCTAAGCGAAGCGAAGAATCTCGGGATTAGAGAGACCCTTCGCTGCGCTCAGGGTGACGGTTTTGGAACAGGCCAATATAGGAGGAGAAGCATTATGGGAAGAGCTTTAGTTATCGGCGCGGGCGGCGTTGCGGGCGTTGCGGCGCATAAATGCTGCCAAAACAGCGATGTCTTTAAGGAAATTATGATTGCAAGCCGCACAAAATCCCGCTGCGATGCGCTGGCGGACAGGCTTGCGGCGCTGGGCAGCAAAACAAAGGTATCCACGGCCCGGGTGGACGCGGACAATACCCATGAGGTAATTGCCCTGATAGAGGAATTTAAGCCCGATGTGGTGATTAACCTGGCGTTGCCATACCAGGATTTAACAATTATGGATGCCTGCCTGGCCACCAAGACAAATTATCTTGACACCGCCAATTATGAGCCTAAGGACACCGCCAAATTTGAATATCACTGGCAATGGGCATATCAAGAGCGCTTTAAAGAGGCGGGCATCACGGCCATACTGGGTTGCGGTTTTGACCCCGGCGTGACGGGGGTCTTTTCGGCCTATGCGGCCAAGCATCATTTTGACGAAATCCATTATATCGACATTTTGGACGCAAATGGCGGCGACCACGGCTATCCCTTCGCCACAAATTTTAATCCCGAAATCAATATCCGCGAAATTACGTCCAAAGGCAAATATTGGGAAAAGGGCAACTGGATTGAAACCGAGCCGCTGGAAATTAAGCGGGTCTATGACTTCAAAGAAATCGGCCAAAAGGATATGTATCTATTGTATCATGAAGAGCTGGAATCCCTTGCCAAAAATATCAATGGCATAAGGCGCATACGCTTTTTCATGACCTTTGGCGAAAAATATCTTACACATCTGCGCGTGCTGGAAAATGTGGGCATGACATCCATTGTTCCCATAAAATTCCAGGGACAGGACATCATCCCGCTGCAATTTTTGCAAGCCGTTTTGCCGGACCCTGCGTCCCTTGGGCCGCGCACCGTGGGCAAAACCAATATCGGCTGCATCTTCCAAGGCATCAAAGACGGCGCGCCGAAAAATTATTATCTTTACAATATCTGCGACCATCAGGAGTGCTACCGCGAGGTTGGCTCTCAGGCCATTTCTTACACAACGGGGGTGCCGGCCATGATAGGGGCCATGCTGCTGATGGACGGGCGCTGGGGCGGCGCGGGGGTCTTTAATGTGGAAGAGCAAAACCCCGACCCCTTTATGGACGCGCTTAATATATGGGGCTTGCCCTGGAGAGAGGATTTTAACCCTGCTTTGGTGGATTAGAGAGAGGGGGAGCCTTTATGATGAAAGTGATATTTGCAGCATTGGTCGCGTCGATGGTATTGGTTGCGCCGCAAGGCGCGGAGACGATGCGCGGCACTCGTGAATATTTTGACTCTTTTGACTATTTTGTCGAGCATCCAATTTTTTGGTCCGGCGAAGTCTATGAAAGCGAATTTTTTGGCCTAAGCTTTGAATTGCCTGATGATTGGCACGGCACAAGCCTGCGTAACATACCCGAAGATATAGGTTTTGACTTATTTTTTGATGGGCTATATTTCATGGCCACACACATAACCGACGCGAGCGACATCATCAGAGTCTACATGACATACACGCACTCGCCCGATGCGACAATAGAATCAATTATAGATGCAAGAATTGCGTCCAACATTGCGTCCAACGAGGAATTTGCGGAGCAAATATTCGAAATGACCCAAGGCCATATCGAATGGATATACGAAGTAACGGTGCATGACGGCCATACTCGCATTGGCGCGCATTATTGGTATTCCTACGAAAGTCGCTCTTACATGACCAATATTGGTGCCGAAGCGAACTATTCGCGCACCTTTATCAGGATTAATGACGGGATTGTCAAGTCCATCTTGATAAACTACAGAAATATCGATGAATTGCGTGATGTTTTGGCCATGTTTAGGCCATATTAGGTTATTTAGCGGGCCTACCATCTTGTCTATGATTAAAACCGTGTCATTCTGAGCCCGGGTGGTCTTAGCGGCTCCCGAGCAAGGCGAAGGACCGCTTAGGGCGCCCGGGTGAAGAATCTATGGGGATTCTTTGCGGAGTGAGATCCTTCGCTGCGCTCAGGATGACAAAGGAAAGGATTCAGGGTGACAGCTTTCAACTGACGTTATTGGAGGCCATTAGCTCCGGTATTAGGTGGTGAGTATGATTAATTTTGATGTAAACGCAATTGAGACCCCATATTTTATCGTGGACGAGGCCCTGATTATCAAAAATCTGGAGGTTTTGGCCCGGGTAAAGCGCGAGGCGGGCTGCAAGATACTTCTGGCGCAAAAGGCTTTTTCCATGTATGCGCTGTATCCGCTGATTAGCCGCTATTTGGACGGCACCTGCGCCAGCGGTCTGCATGAGGCCATGCTTGCGCATCAGCACTTTCGCGGGGAAAATCATGTGTATTCCCCGGCGTATGCCCCCCGGGAATTTGCCGAAATTATGCGCATCGCCGACTGTATAATCTTTAACTCCTTTGGGCAATGGCAGCGATACAAGGCTGTGGTCGGCGGCAAGGCCTGCGGCATACGCATCAATCCCGAATTTTCCACGCAGCAGGGGGATATTTACAATCCCTGCGCGCCAAATTCGCGCCTGGGCGTCACATCGGCCAATTTCAGAGAGGACATGCTTGAAGGCATCAGCGGCCTGCATTTTCACACCCTGTGCCAGCAGGGGGCGGACGCCCTGGAGGCCACAATGGCCGCCGTGGAAGAAAAATTTGGAAAATATCTGCATGAAATGCAGTGGCTTAATATGGGCGGCGGGCACCATATCACCCGGGAGGATTATGACCTGGACGGGCTGATTGCGCTGATAAAGCGCGTAAAGGCCGCGTATGATGTGCAGGTATATCTGGAGCCGGGCGAGGCCATCGCCCTTAACGCGGGCTATCTGGTGGCCCGTGTGCTGGACATTGTGCAAAACGGCATGGACATCGCCATTTTGGATGCATCGGCGGCCTGCCATATGCCCGACGTGCTGGAGATGCCCTATAGGCCCCATGTGATAGGCGCGGGCCTGCCGGGCGAAAAGCCGCATACCTGTCGCCTTGGCGGCCCCAGCTGCCTGGCGGGCGACATCATCGGGGACTATTCCTTCGA
>JAITMW010000113.1 GCA_031277155.1 Clostridiales bacterium
CCAGCGGCATTTCATAGCCATCAAGGCTGAACACATCGTCGCCGATGGTGATGATAATCACATCTTCGGCCCTTAGCAAGTGTACCTCCTGCGTGTCCTGATGCCAGGCCACATCAAAACCCAAATGATCAAACACGCCGCGGACGGGCACAAGGGCGCGGCCATCGGCAATTGTGGGCTGCTGTCCCTGAAAATTGATTTGCGCGCCGTCGATTGTGACGGCAATCTCGTTTGCCAGCAGCGCGCCGGTCTGCATAAGACCCAACATCAGCACTGTTACAATAATCCTCTTTAGCATATTTCCTCCTCCCTAATGCCTGTCGTGGCAATTTGTGTCAAAACAGGCACAATTTGCTTTTTGCGCGAAACCACCCCGGGCAAAAAGATGTGGTCTTCGCTTATTTTCATGCCAAAGGCGGTGTCCAGCAGGTCCTTCGCCCGGCCCACGGCCAAAATTTCGCTGCCGCCGGCCACGATGTCCGTAATCATCAGCATCACCAGGTCGCAGGGATTTTTGTCGTAAAAAGCGCGCATTTTGCGGAAAATTTCGTCCACACGGCTGGCGATGCCCGCAAAGTCCAAGGTGTTAATTTGCGAAATATATGCGGTTGTTTTGCCGAAGGTAAAGCGTTTGCGGTCCATAGCCAGCATTTGCTCCACACTGGTTTTTTCCACGGCTGTGCCCGCTTTAAACATCGCGCGGCCATAATCCATAATATCCACCTCGGCAATTGTGGCAAGGGCCTCTGCAGCGGCCTTATCGCTTGGCGTACATGTGGGCGAGGAAAACATCAGCGTGTCGGACAATATGGCCGAAAGCATGGCCCCGGCAATTTCCTTGGGGATTGCCACGCGGTTTTCGCGATACATTCTGGCTATGATGGTGGCGGTGCAGCCCACGGGCTCGCTGCGGATATACAGGGGGGATTCGGTTTGAATGTCCGCCACCCGGTGATGGTCTATAATTTCCACAATTTCGGCCTGCTCCAGCCCTTCAACGGACTGGCTGCGCTCGTTATGGTCGATTAAAATCACCTTTTTGCCGCCTGACGCCATCAAATGCCGCCGCGACACAATGCCGTACAGCGCGCCGGTTTTGTCCAAAACAGGAAAGTTGCGGTGTTTTGACACGCGCATAACATCGGAAACATCGTCCAGATAGTTGTTTTCGGAAAAAGTAACCACATTGCCCACATTCATCAGGCTGCCCACGGAAATGGCCTGGGAAACCAGGCTGATGGCCTTAAACACGGAATAATCCACGCAGACGACGGCGCATTTTGCCCCTTCCAGGCCCTTTGGCTTCACACCGTTTGTCAAAATGATGCAGCCAAAATTATATTCGTATGCAAGCCGCCACGCGTTGTCAACTTTCCCTGTGATAACAACGTCTTTGTCGGTTATCACGGTCTCTTCGCCAAAATTTGTGCCCACATAAAGCGAGCCTTCCAGCTTTTCGTATTTATATTCGCCGCCCACATGCACGCCGCCCAGGATATCAACCAAATTGCGATACAGAATTTCGTGGCGCTTCACCACATCTTCATCAGAAACCTCCATGAATATGCGAGTGACATCGCCCATTGCCAAAATGCCCTTTACGGCCTTGCTTTCGGACACAATGGGGATTATGCGGCTGCCGTCAGAGGAGATAAGCATGTCCCAGGCTTTTTTTACAGGCTCGCTTTCCTTCAGGGTGTCCGGCTGATAAAGCTCTAAATCGCGCAGCTTTAGCCGCACATCATGCAAGATGGGCGGTTTTTTTATGCCAAAATGCTTTAGGGCAAAGTCGGTTTCTTTGTTAATTTCTCCCAGGCGATAGGCCTTTGCGCCGCGAAAGCCCAGCTCTCTTTTCAGATGGGCATAGGCAATGGCGGAGCATATAGAGTCCGTATCGGGGTTTTTGTGGCCGAAAATATGTAAATGCTCGTGGGCCGGCACATTGTTTAAAGACATGATGCGCCTCCTTGTGAAAGTAATAAATCAATTATATCATTAGTTTGCCAAAATTGAAACCACGAATTCTTGAAAAATCCGAAAATGTTCCGGCATGTCAATCAGCTCTTCCGGATGCCATTGCACGCCCAAAACAAACGGCTTATCCGCGCAGCACAGGGCTTCAACGGTGCCATCGGGCGCCGTAGCGCAAATTTCAAGCCCCTCTGCCATATTATACCTGTCCGCCGCCTGATGATGCGTCGAATTTACCATAACATCTGACATGCCCATAATCTGCGCCAATCTGCCGCCAACATGCACCCCATGCGCGGGCATATTGCGCGGCCGGCTTTGCTTATGCCCCTCGATATGCTGCACAATGCCGCCGCCCAAGGCCACATTGAGAATTTGCAGGCCGCGGCAAATGCCCAAAATCGGCATGTTGCGGGCATATGCGGCGCGGGCCGCGGCAATCTCGGCCTCATCCCGCTGCGGCCAGATATCTGCGGCCATTTCGTGGGTTGGCTCTCCCAAAAAGGCGCCGTCAATATCGCCGCCGCCGGAAAGCAGCAGGCCGTCAATGGCGTCAATGGCCCGGCTGATATGGTCTGCGGACGGCAGCAGCACAGGCACGCCCCCCGCCCGCCCGATGGCCAGGATATACGCGCTGTTTAAAAAATGCTTCTGCGTGTCCATGCTTGTGGTGATTCCGATAATTGGTTTTTTTCTCATCTAAACCTTCCTTATATTTCCAAACAGCTGCTGATTTTGCACAATGGCCGCCTCGGAGCCCACCGCGCAGAAATTATCCTGGGCCAGCGCGGCCTCCAAAACATTTGCCAGGCCGTGAATTGTCGCTAAATCAGCGGAAAGAATTTCATCCCTCTCTTTTTGGCGCGCCTCGTCCGTGATGCCCAGTATGTGGTTCACGGCGGCCACAAAACCTTTGTGCGCGTTGGTTGCGGGGCGGTCGAAGCTGCGTATGGTGCCCAGGATGAATTTTTCCATTTCGGCGCGGGAAAGGTCAAGGCTCTTGACATGCTCCGCCGCACCCTTGAAAACCTCGTAAGTATTGGCCACATGGGGGTCGCGGTAGGAATACAAAAACATGCCGCCGTTGCGCCCAAAATTGCTGCCCATGCCGTATGCGCCGCCTTTTACGCGTATTTCGTCGTAAAGATAGTCGTCGATGATATTGGACAGCACCTTTAGGGCGCCCGTGTAGGCATGGCCGTCGGCGGCAATATTGGCCGCCATGGCGCAATATTGTACCTTTGAGGCAGTGATGAAGCCGTCGTTTTTGGGCGTGATAAGGGGGATGCCCGCGGGCTTTTCGCGGGGATACGCATCAAACAGGCCGTTGTGGAAATCTCTCAAATGATTGTTATACCTATTGTATAATTCATCCTCGGCCACTATGCTGTATTTCACATTCTCCTTGCTGTATATCATGCGGCAAAGCTCGTTTAAATCGCTTTGGAAAGAATCAAAGCGCACGTCAAAATTATCAAGCAGGTCTCTGACATACTCATAAAAAGACAGGCCACCCACAGCATCATTATACGCGGCGGCGGCGGAAAAATAGCCCGCGGCGCGCTCCACCGCGAAAACAGAGCCATTTGTGAGGAACATCTGCTCCATAGACGCCTTGATTTCCAGTATATAATTTTTGATTTGGCTTTTGTCGTCAAAGCGCGTATGCTGGGCAATTTCCGTGACAATTTCAAACATCTTGGCCGTGTTTGCGCTTAAAAACTTCGCAAAAACCGCGGCCCGGGGGTAAAATTCTTCCAGGGATTTTGAAATAATGTCGGTCGTAAAGGACAGGCCGCCCAAATTTGCCTTGATTTCTTCTGTTATGCCGCTTGTGGAATAGTTTTTCGTGCCGATTTTGGACAGGATGTATTGCAAAATTTTAACCGCCGGCAGGTAATTTTTAGGAAGATTACCAATATCAAACATCATGGACACATACATGATGTCATTTGTGGTCAGCGGCGCCAAGAGAACCTGCGCATCACCCTCGCGGCGCACATTCAAAGGCACCTTTTCAATTTCGCGCTTTACATCGGAGACCGCAAGGCGCGGAATCAGGCTGCGGATTTCCTCGCTGTCCTGAGCTTCTTGAAAGGCGCGCAGGCCTTGATATTCGGCGATGGTCTGCGCAATTTCCTCTTCGGACATGGCGGCCTTTATTTCAGCCAGCTTTTTGGCCACATCGGCCTCCTTTTGGCCGTCCAGGTCCAAAACAGGGTTCAGCGTGACATATGCGCGGCTAGGATTGTCCAGAAGGTATTTCGTAATAAGGCCCTCCAGATAGCCGCCTTTTTCGCACAGGGCGCGGATTTCTTCCAAGTGGATGATGCCCATCAAGCCGTCAAAGGGCGATTTTCCGTATGTCCATGTGGTCAGCGCGCGGGTTGTATAAATCAGGCCCTTGGGCTGATTTCCAAAATCTTCTTCTTTTGTCTGAAATTCCAAAAAATTCAAGCAGGCCGCCACAAACTTCTTGCTTAGGCCGTTTTGGGCAATGCTTGTTAATATGCCGTCCACAAGGGTTTTCAGCTCCTGCGCCGTCATTGCGGCGTTTTTCAGCGTAATTTGCATATAGGGATGCAGAATTTCGCCGCTGACATATCCGGATATGTCCTGGCCGGCCTCGGCCTCCACAAGGGCCTTGTACAGAGGCGACGCCGGGGTGGCCATCAGGATGTAATTCAGCAGCTTCAGCCCCGTGATATCCCGCAGGGACATGTCGTCAGGGAAATTTATGCCAACGGCCATGTAATTTTCTGCCAAATCGGCCTCATTGGCGACAGAATATGCATCCTGCACAAAAACGGGGGCCGCAAGGGGGGCCGCCGCCGCAATTTCAACGTCCGCGCCCCGGCCTGACGCAAGGGGCTGAAATTTTGACAGATATCCCGTGTGCAGCACATCAAGGCAATGGCCGATATCCATATTGCCATAAAAAATTATCATGGCGTTTTGAGGGTGATAATATTTTTTGTGGAAATTGATGAGCTGCTCGTAATCCAGCTCCGGAATATGGTCGGGATTGCCGCCCGCATCCAGCTTGTAAAGCGAATTTGGATACAGCGCGCGGCGCAGGGCATTTTGTACCGCATCTTGGGGATCAGAATACGCGCCCTTCATCTCATTATACACAATGCCGTTGTATTTCAGCGGGGCCTTTTCGCTCTCCAGTTGATAATGCCAGCCTTCCTGCATCAGCGTCTCTTTGCGGTCATAAATCTTCGGGAAAAACACCGCGTCCAGATAGACGTCCATCAAATTCAAAAAGTCCTTGTCATTTACGGATGCAATGGGGTATATTGTGCGGTCGGGATATGTCATCGCATTGAGAAATGTGTATAGAGACCCCGCAGAAAGCTCGTTAAAAGGGTCTTTCAGCGGATATTTTCGCGAGCCGCCCAAAACGCAATGCTCCATGATATGGGCAATGCCCGTTTCGTTGGCGGGCGGCGTCTTAAAGGCTGCGCAAAACACCTTGTTGTCGTCCGCGCTTTTAAGGTGCATCACCGCGGCACCGCCCGCATGGCGGTATAAATAGCCCGCCGCGTTGATATGGGGCAGCTCCCGCGTGTCAATTAAGCTGTAGTTTTCATTCATTTAAACACGTCCTATGTTTTATTTGCGTTTATTATAACACCTTGCCGGGGCAATTGCAATGTGCTATAATTAAGTTGCCCGTGGTTGAAGCGGTCGGTTGGTTCTTCTCTCTTTCCGTACACGAAAGAGGGTGGTCTGATGTTATCTTACTTCGAACTTCTGTATATAATACATGTGCAAATCGCAATTGTGATTGCATTTCTTA
>JAITMW010000047.1 GCA_031277155.1 Clostridiales bacterium
TCACCTGCTGCCATAGCCGCTGTGACGGACCCGATGACGGCCGGCGGTGCAATCCGCACCACCGCGCAAAACCTTACGGGGGAGCAGCGCGACTCCGGCGATGCCATGAATCTGGCCGCGCTGCACATCGAAAACCTTATGCGCAGAGGCAGCACGCGCGGCTTGCCCGTGGGCGGCAATATTCATGCCTCCATCCTTGAGGATATCAGGGATGTGGCAAGGGATATCCAGGACGAGGCAAGCGCGGTGCTGGACGATGAAAATCTGCTCTTTATGCGCAGGATGCGCACCAACCTTAATTTTGTTTCCCATGATGCGGGGCAGCTTGCAATCATCTTCCCCGAAGGCGCGGGAAATGTGGTCTTTGACAGCGTGACGGCAGAGGCGGATTTTGCCGCGGTGACAATCGCCCATGAGCATATACGCCCCGGCAATTTTGTTACAATCAGCTTGCCGCAAAACGGCGCGGGCATTGCCGCCGCCGGTGTATTTGGCACATTGACAGCCGCGCTGACTGATTTTTCCTCGCCCCTTACAATCCTTGCGAATTATTGGTTCGTTCTTGTTATCCTCGGGCTGGTTTTGACGGCAATAATCCTTGCAATCACAGGCAAAAAGCTCAGAATTTGGGTGGTGCCCACCTTTGCGATTCTTGCCATTGCCGCCAACGCCGGCACGATTTTGCTGTTTGGCCAAGGCCCCGGCCCAAGAGGCATCGCCGCCGAGGAATTTGCGGTAAACATGACATCCGGGATGCAAATCACGCTGTCTTTGCCCGTGCATGATGCCGCAAATCCGCATAATCTGATTTTGTTTGACAGCCAAAATCGGCCCGTGGTCACAAAATTTAATCCCGTGACAGGCAATATTGACGCAAATATACGCCAATCCGGCATATATTTCCTTAGAGAATACGAGGCCGTTTTCAATGATATTTATCATAAGCCGCAGCTGATGCAGGACGCCATTGTGCGCCTGGCCTCCAGGGGCATTATGCCGGGCTTGGCCGATGGATATTTTGTTCCCGCTGACCCGATTGCGCGCGAAGACTTTATATTCGCCATTGCAACAATATTTGACATGGAGTATGCGAATTTTGACTTATCGGGACGCCTTTCCAAGGAAGAAATGACGGTGATGGCCGTGGATGCCTTGACAGAGCATATGGGTTACAGGATGCTGCCGGACACAGAGGGCGCGTTGGACATATTATATCTTGACAGACGCCACCTTACGCCGCGCTATGAATTGCATATTGCCCTGGCCACCGCAGCCAATATCCTGACGCCCAGAGCGGACAATCTCTTTGCCCCCGAAAGCGTTATGACGCGGGGCGATGCCGCCGTGGTGCTTTATCGCGTGTTTAACCGCGTGTGGTAAGAAAGTGAGGAGTATTATGAAAAATAGATACAGAGCTTTGATTGTATTGGCCGTCTTTGTGCTGTCGTGGCTGCCCTTTTACGGCGGCTTGCATGTTGCGGCCTCGCCCCAGGCTATGCGCGTCGGTGTGACCCACGCCAGCACGGATGATGTGGGGTCAATATTAGCAAATATTGGTTCCGGCATTGCCTTTGACGTGCTTTCCTCGGCCCAGATGGGCAGCTTTGCCGCCATCAGCCAATATGACGCCATTTTTATCAATTGCGGCAGCCATCATGACGCAAACGCGCAGGTTTTGCGCCAATTTGTGCAGGCCGGCGGCGTTGTATATGCTTCCGACCTAGCCGCAAGTGTTATAAATCAGGCGTTTCCCGGTATGTTCACCCAGGCCGACGGCAGCGCCCAGACGGTCAGCGGTGCCCAGATAGTCCACACAAGCCTTGCGTCCCATATGGGCAGAAGCAGCATCAATGTTGTGTTTGACCTTGGGGGCTGGGCCGTTATCAATAATCTGTCGCCCGCCGCCACCGTGTATATCACGGGCAATGTCTCCGGCCACGGCAACAGGCCGCTGGCTTTTTCCTTTGATTATGGCCAGGGCCGCGTTTTTTTCACGTCGTTTCACAATCATCAGCAGGCCACGGGGGACATGGTCAATTTCATTGAATATTTGATTTTTAGGATTCGTCATATGGAGGCCGAAAGAAACCTGCAAGCCATGGCCTATGACGCGGGATATGTCTTCGATGGCTCGGTATTTGGCGTGCTAAATCCCGGCCAAACGTCACAGCCCTTCCACTATACGCCCCAAGCCAATGATTTTATGCTGCTGTTTGACACCACCCTGGGCAATTTTACCATATTGCTGTCCGACCCCATGGGCAATGTGTTTTCCACCGAGGATGTGGGCATTTTAACCGACATCGGCCTGGATGCAGCGGACCTTCATCTGGCTTTTCAGGGCTTTCCTGTGGAGCTTATAACCACGGAGCAAGTGGTTGAGGGCCTTGGGCCCGAGGGCTTTCGCGTTTTGAACCCGCTGGACGGCCAGTGGAGCTTTTGGGTAAGGTCTTACAATCCCGCGCCGGACAGCATGTTTGCCGTGGGGCTGGCGGAAAGGCCCACGGCCGCGCTCACACGGGTAATGTTTGTGCAGGTGCTGGCCAATCTGGAAGGGCTGGACCTATCGCCATATTCCCATGTGCCGCCCACCTTTGACGATGTGCCGCCCGGCTCTTGGTTTTTTGAAGCCGTGGAATGGGCCGCCAGCGAGGGCCTGGTCGAAGGCTTCGGAGACCGCGTTTTCCAGCCCAATTCGCCGCTGGAGCGGGAGCAAATGGCCGCCATGCTGCATCGTTTTGCCCATTATCGGGATGTGACGCTGCCAAGGCTTCATTCAGACCTGTTTTTGGACCAGCAGGACATCTCCGATTGGGCCGAGGATGCCGTAAACGCCCTGCATTGGGCGCGGGTTATGCCGGGCAGGCCAAACGGCGCTTTCGAGCCGCAGGTGACGGCCACCACAACGGAAATTGCAGATATTTTCATGAATTTTCTGCCGCTTGTGGGCGTCTCTTATGACTATGACCCGCTGGCGTTTATCTATACCTTCGAGCCTGCCCATGGCAGTTTGGCTGATGTTGTTGACGCGGTGTCCGCCCAATCCGCCATTGTCAACACAATTATCGGCCTTACGCCGCAGCAGCGCGCATCGGGCGACGCCATGAATTCCGCCACATTGCATATCGAAAACATCGCGCGCCGCGGCACAACCATGCCTCTGCCCGAGGACGGAAGCCTTAATTTGGCCGCCCTTAACTTCAATGCCCACGCGGCGGGGCAGGTGCATCAAAATGCCATGGCCGCCCTTGCAAATGAAAATGTGACGCTGATGCGCAATCTGCGTACCAATCTTAATTTTGTGTCAGATGATGCGGATGTGCTTTCGGTGGCTTTTCCTGATGATGTAACCGGTGTGGCCTTTGACAATGTCACGATAGAGGCGGATTTTGCCGCCGTCACTGTCAACAGGGAAAACATCCCCCGCGGAAGTGCCTTTAATATCCGCATGACCCACGCGGCTTTGCCGCCCGATATGCCGGGTATTGACATCGCCTACGGCATTAACGGTGCCCGGGGCGCAAATCCCGATAATCCCGATTATTACGGCCAAGGAACCAATGCCGCCGGAGGCCCCGGATTTAATCCGCTGGATTTTTGGTCCGTGCCTGTTGTAGCCGCGGTTTTGGCCGCCTGGTTTGCGGTCTGGCGTCTGGGCAAAAAATTCCGCCTGTGGGTGGTGCCCACCTTCCTGGGCCTGGCCCTTGGCGGCAACGCTTTTACCCATTTTGTCCTTGGGGACGGTGAATTTCCGGGCTTGCCCGGCTTTGACGCAATGCCGCCGGGCCATGCCGAGGCCATTGCCGTGGAAATGACGGAGGGTATGCGCGTGACACTTTCGCTGCCTATGAATGGCGAGCGCACACACGCAAATCCCGAAAATTTGATTCTTTTTAACGAGCAAGGCGAGATGCAATTTACGAAATACAATCCCGTTACGGGCACCATTGACGCCCGCGTGGACGAAAGCGGCACATTTATTCTGCGTGAATATGAAGTCAGCTTTGCCGACATCCAAGACAGAAGCCGCATGATGCAGGACGCCATAACGCGCCTGGCCGCCAGAGGCATTATGCGCGGCGCGGTTGATGGAAATTTCTATCCTGATAATCCCATCACCCGCAGTGAATTTGTTGCCGCCATCATAATGGCGTTTGACATGGTTGACATAAATGCTCAATCGGCCTTTACGGACATTGACCCGGCAGATTGGTATTATTTGGCTGTGGCCACCGCTTATAACGAGCGTCTGGTTGCCGGCTTTGAAGACCATACTTTCAGAGGCGGCCTGGACATACCCAAGGACCAGCTGACGGTGATTGCGGCCAACACGCTGGCCCAGCGTATGGGATATGTGTTTCCCGGCGATGTGGAGGCCATTTTGGCAATTTATCTTGACCGTGACCAGTT
>JAITMW010000117.1 GCA_031277155.1 Clostridiales bacterium
CGCCGCGAATTGCTTTTGGGCGGCACCGAGGAGCAGCACAAAATTCTGGCGGAAAACGACGCCTTGATGATGGCCCAAATGGACGCCTATGTGGGCATACGGGGAGATTTAAACCCATCGGAGCTGGCGGATGTGCCCAGCGACAAAATGGGCCTTTATGCCACGCTGTATCAAAAAAAGGTGCATACGGAGATTCGGGTGCCCAAAACAAAATGGTGCGTGATGATTTATCCTAATTATGGCTTTGCATATGCCATGGACACCAGCCTGGAAGATTTTGAGAATTTCTATTACAATGTCTGCAATCTGGATTACAGCAAACTTTCCGCCGCCCAGGCAAAGCTGTGCAACGTGATGAGAAAGACGGACAAGGTGCGCCTTACAGCCCCCGGCACGGACATTACATTTTCCATCAAAGACATGCCGCCCATCAATTGTGACGGCAAATTCAACATCCCCGATGGGGAGGTATATCTGGCCCCCGTGCGGGACAGCGCAAACGGCAAAATTTCTTACAATTGCCCAAGTGTGTATCAGGGCTATACCTTTGAGAACGTGGTCTTTGAATTTAAAGACGGCAAAATTATCCACGCATCGGCCAACAACACAGAAAAGGTCAACCATATATTGGACACGGACGAAGGCGCGCGCTACATCGGCGAATTTGCCATCGGCACCAACCCATATATCAACAAGCCCATGAAAAACACCCTGTTTGACGAAAAAATCGCGGGCAGCATACACTTTACGCCGGGCAATGCCTATGATATCTCTTTCAACGGCAACCGCTCCGCAGTACATTGGGATTTGATATTGATACAGACGCCGGAATATGGCGGCGGCAATATGTATTTTGATGATGTGCTGGTGCGTAAAGACGGCCTGTATGTTGTGGACGAGCTGAAATGCCTTAACCCGGAGAATTTCATATGATTATCGCGCTGATTTTGATGCTTGCGGGCATAGGGGGCTTTTCCGCCTCGCCTGCCGTCACAGAGGGCGGGGATGCTTCTGCAATTGTGGGGACATGGGAGTTTGTTGAAGTTACCGGCTCAGACCCTTGGGCTTTATCTTTATCTGAAGCTCTTCAGGGGCTTATGGAAACTTTTTACCCGGATGGCACAGGCTTGAGTTTTTTTGTGGATGACCTCGGAGAGCATTCTAGTTCTATTTGCTTCACTTGGGCCGTAAGGGACAATCTCTTGATAATGGATATGCAGTGGGATGAGCATTGGGATATGGGAGAAACAATACCTTTGATTTTCAGCGTATCCGATTCAAAGTTGATAATGTACAGCGAATATATTTCGGATTATCATTATCCGGACGGTCAATGGGTTTTCAGGAGGGTAGAGTAGGGCGGGGGCTTTGCCCCCGCCGCAAGGTTATGACAAAGTGATATTTGACAACGGGCGGCATGACGCCGCCCCTACGGGTCGGTAAATTCGCATACCGTGCCCCTGGCGGCGCAATATCGGCATCGGGCGAAGGACGGGTTTGCCTCTCCTTCGCCTGTTATCAGCATACGGCGCATGTCGGCCACAATATCCAGCAAGGCCCTGCGCAGCCGCGACGTGTTTTTCACCTTAAACATGGCGTTTTTATAGCGCAGATAGCCCACTTTGGGCCGGGCGCCCATGGTATCTTCCACAATCAAAAAATAGGCGGCCAGCTGCATTATGTCACCGTGATGGGGCGTGCTTTCCACCTCGCCGCTCTTTAGTTCCATGGGCACAAGGCGGCCCGTGATGATATTTTTAAAGATAAAATCCGGCTTGCCACGCAAATTGTGCTTCTCGCTGTGCAGCAGCCTGCCGCCCTGCCCATCCGCATAAATTTGACGGCATAAAAAGGGCGCGTCTTTTAGCTTAACTTGCCTTATGCCCCTCATCTTACTTCCATACCAAAGGCAAACAAAAAATACAGGAAAACGGCGATGATGGCCGCGGCCCGCAGCCAGGCCCACACCAGCCTAAGCCGCCTGCGCCGCCCATAGCGCGCGTGAAAAGCCAGCCCCCGCTGTATGGGGCCGGTTGCGCTTGGTTTTACGCCCAATTCTTCTAAATATTCTTTCTTTTGCCGCCTAAGCTCTGCCGCGCCGTATTTGCGCTCATAATACCACTGATAATTGCAAAATACATAGCGGTTAATTTCGCTGGCGGAGATGGTTTTGTCGTTTTTCATAATGGATTACCCTAAAATTACAGCACAAACATCAGCAAAATCACGGGATACGCATATCTCACATTCTTTTTTAACAATAGGTATGTAATACCGTAAAGCAGACCATAAATTGCCGCGACGGCACCTACGGCCGGGCCTTGGGTGAAGATATGCACCAATCCCCATGTCAGCCCGCATAGGATGCCGCCCCAAGGAATCATGCTTTTTCTGAACGCCGCCTCGCCAAATTTCTGCCCAAACGCGATTATGGCCAAAAATAAGGCAACTTCAAACAGATAGTAAATATGTTGCGCGATAAAGGCCATAGCGGCATAATCACCAAAAAGCCTGTACATGGCGGCAAATCCCGCAAGCGGTCTAAATACGCCCATAATGACATATGATGCCGCAATAAAAAGCGCCAATAGCATCAGCACAATAATCCAATTTTTGGGCGGTGCTGTTACCCTGCTTTCAAATATATCAAAGCCTTTCTTTTTCGCAAGCCGCAGCAAAAGGCATATGCCCAAGCCCCAAAGGGCACAGGTAAAGCCCCAGTGCGCAAGGACAAGAGAGACCTGCCCCGCTTCCATGCCGCGGGAAGCCAGGCCCGCTTGCATAATCAGCAGCTCCGCCAGCAGGACAACAAAAGCCGCAATAGCCAGCCAAAGGAATGTGCTTGCCCTTTCCTTCATGCCCTTTACCTCACGGTTACAACACCATTAACCGCATTAATATCCGCCCTGTCCATATCCGCATCCACATTTTCTATGGTGATGCCGCCGTTGAGGGTTCTGGCGGTAAGGTCCCCGGAGATTTGCGAGTCGCGCAGGGTGATAATGCCGTTGATAGCGTTAAGCGTCAAATTGCGTGTCTCCAGGCCGCTGCCGCTGATAGTGCCGTTTGTAGACCTGACAGAAATATTAGGGGCATTGAAATTGCGCAGCTCCACCATGCCGTTGACAACTGTTATCTCAACAGAAGAGGCCCTAAGGTGGTCATTTCCGACTATTCTTACGGCACCGTTGAGAGTGCGCAGTTCCATATTGTTTGCGGCTATGCCTTGAGGACGATATACATACAAGATGCCGGGGCGGTGGTTGCGGTCCAGGACAAGATTGTCCGGCGGCTCTGTAATTTCAATGCGTCCGCCCACATCATAAGCAACCGTAGGAATTTGATATTCGCCTGTGGTTGGCGGGCTAAATTCAATGCGTATCGTGCTGTCTGCGTGGGTCTGTATGTTGACTGCATTGTTTGCAAGGCTTACAAACAAATCATCTCCATCAAACATATCCCCTACAGCAAGGGTTACAACAGGGCCGCCGCCCATTTCGTCAAAGGCAATGGCGGTGGCCATTTGCGCAGCATCGGACACAATTTCGTTTACGGCGTCGGCAACACCCTCGGCGATGCCGCAGGATGCAAGCATAAGCCCCGACGCCAGCATCATGCTGACAGCTGTGATTTTCAATCTTCTTTTTTTCATCGTTCTCTCTCCTTTATTTGGGCCGGCGGCAGGGTGGGTCAGTATTGTCCTTCCTCTATCATCGCAAGCACCGTTTCCAGTGCATCCATGCCCTCACGGTTGAAATAATGCGGGATTGTGCCTGCCTCCAGCGGGCGGCCGTGGCTGTCAGTTACATAGAAAACATCCATATTAAACACTATGCCACTGTTGGGCAATGCCACAAAAGTGCGCGGCCCACCGTATACGCCGCCTGTTATCTCGCCCACCAGCGTGGCAAAACCGGATTCTTTTGCAACCCATGAAGAAAGTTGAATGGCGGAGCCCATATTTGGCCCCGTTAAAAACCATATCTTTCCGTCAAAAGCCGGTTGGCTGTCGAAGCGAGGCAGGTGTCTGGCCACCACATCCATATGCATACGAAAGCCATAGTCTAAACGCTCGGCATCCGCCATATTAAACTCCGTCAAGTCAAATTCTTTAAACATTTCGTCAATGGGGCGCAGCTCTGTGTCTGTAGAATACATTCTCGATTGAAACTGTGGAGCATTAACCGACCCTCCGGCCAAAGCCCTGTCATAATAGCCAGCCGCATAGCCGCCTTGGGTCAAAAAAACGAAGCCTTCTACCCTGACAGATTGTTCAATATTCGGTGCCATTATAGATATGGTAAAATTGGATGCACAGCCGCCGCCTGTATTTCTCAGGTCTATAATCAGATGTTCATAGCCCCTGATATCATTGAAAAAGTTAAGCATTTCGTTGTCGTATTCACTGCCGTGAACATTCATCCACCAAAAACTGCCAACGCGTAAATGGGAAATGCGGCCCTCTTCGATAGAAGTTGTAAGGATGTTGGTGGTCGGGATGCCTCCACTCGGCGGAGCGCCCGGCATAAATCGGTCTCTGTATCGATTGTAAAAGCTCACCACCTGTGGTTCGTACAGTCTTGCGATGGCTGATGGCGAATACAGCCATCGTTGCCATGCGTGTTCGTTGTTGATAATAAAATCATATTGGTCAGCGTCAACAAACCCAAAATGACCAATGCCGCCCAAAGGCCGAAAGCTGCTGGTTAGTGCCACATAAAATTGATAGGAATCTAATTCGGGGCTATTTATTACCATGCCTCTTGCACGTTCCGCCATGGCATAAATATCCGCATCCCGCGCCCAGTATGCC
>JAITMW010000012.1 GCA_031277155.1 Clostridiales bacterium
CTATTATCTCCCGTCAGCATCACCACATCAATGCCCATGGCGGCAAGCTGCGCCACCGCGGCGGCAGATGTGGGCTTGATGATGTCCGCCACGGCAATTAGCCCCGCCATTTGGCCGTCAATTGCCATATACAAGGGAGTTTTGCCCTCGCCTGCCAATCTGTCCGCGCTGGCGGCATAGCCGCCCAGGTCGATTTTATTCTCATCCATTAGGCGCTTATTGCCAATCAGCAAGTCCTGCCCGTCAATGGTGGCGGAAATTCCCTGCCCCGTGATGGAGCTAAAGGTGCTGGGGGCGGCAAAATCCACTCCATCGGCCAACCCCTTGGCCACTATGGCCTCGCCCAGGGGATGCTCGCTGTTTTTCTCGGCAGATGCCGCCAGCCGCAAAATTTCCGCCGCGTTATGGCCGCCGTGGGTCACAATGTCGGTCACATGGGGCTTGCCAACGGTGATTGTCCCCGTTTTATCCAGCACCACGGTCTTGATTTTATAGGCAGTCTCGAGCGATTCGCCGCTCTTTATCAACACGCCGTTTTCGGCCCCAAGGCCCGTGCCAACCATGATGGACGTGGGCGTGGCCAGCCCCAGCGCGCATGGGCAGGCCACAATTAAGATGGCGATGAAGATGCGCATGGAAAACCACAGTGTCTCGCCGCCCAGAAAATACCAGCCCGCAAGGGATGCGATGGCAATTATGATGATGGCGGGGACAAAACGCTCTGAAATGGCGTCGGCCAGGGCGGCTATGGGAGCCTTGCTGCCCTGGGCCTGCTCCACAAGGGCGATAATTTGCGCCAAGGCAGTGTCGGCGCCAACCTTCGTGGCGCGATATTGAATAGCCCCGTTTTTATTGATGCTTGCGCCGATGATGGCATCCCCCACGGTTTTTGTGACGGGCATGGATTCGCCCGTCAGCATGGATTCGTCCACGCCGGTTTCGCCGTGGGTCACAATGCCGTCAACGGGCATTTTTTCGCCGGGGCGCATGATGATGATGTCGCCGACGGCCACTTCTTCGATAAGGACTTCCGTTTCGGTTTCGCCGCGCATAATTCTGGCTGTTTTTGGCGCAAGGCCCATCAGTTTTTTGATGGCCTCGCCCGTTTTGCCCTTGGCGCGGGCTTCCATATATTTGCCCAAAACAATCAGTGTTAAAATTACGCCCGCAATCTCAAAATATGGTTCGTAATGCCCGCCGAAAAATGTGTTGGCAATGGTCAGGTACAGGCTGTAAACAAAGGCGGCGGCGGTTCCCTTTGCAATCAGAGAATCCATATTGGGGCTGCGCCGTCCCATGGCCGCAAAGCCCTTTTTGTAGATGGCGCGGTTGACAATTACAACAGGCAGTGTCAATGACAGCTGCAACCAAGTGTTTTGCGCGGCAAAATTGTGCAAAATCCAATGATGCAAATCGGGCATACCCGCCCAGTGCAGAAAATGCGGCACCATGGATATGATGAAAAGGGGCGCCGTGAAGATGGCGGAAATTATCAGCCGCCTTTTTAAACCGCCAATTTCCTGCGCCTTGCGGACTTGGGCCTCGTCAATGCTTTCTTCGCGGGTCAGCTCGAAGCCCGCGCGATTAACTACGCGTATCACATCCAAAAGGGACACAGCGGCGGCATCATAGGCCAGATGCAGCTTTTCGGCGGCAAAGTTGACATTTGCTTCGGCCACGCCCTCCAGCTTGCGTGTTACGCGCTCGATATTTTTAGAGCAGGCCGCGCAGGTCATGCCCGATATATTCAAAATCACGGCTGTATTTGGGTTGCTCAATGTTTAATCAGCTCCTAATATTTTCCAAAGTCAGGGCGCATATAGCTGGGTGTGCCGCCGAGATTTGCCTCCAGGCCGTCCAATTTTACGGCGCCGGAAAACTTTTTGGGCGCGGCGGCAGAGGTCTTACGCGATGAGATGCTGGTGAGATTTGCCTTGGGGCGAGGGGCGGCGGCTTTCGCGCTCTTTGCCAGATTGTCCCCCAGCGCGTCAATTGCCGTTTTAATCGGCGCAAAATCGTTGGGCAAATCCGATGAAAATCTGGTCCTTTTGTCGACATTTTCCAAGGCCCGGGTGATGTTGCCGACATATTTTGCCAGTGACCTCACGGCATTGTTTACCGAGGTCTTTAGCCTGAGCAAATCGCCCCTTGCATCAGCAGAAATATTTACATCCAGCCTGCCCGCGGCGACAGCATCCATGGCGCTTCTGGCCTGCTCCACAGACGTTGCCACGGCATCCACCAGCGCATTGAGGTTGTGCGCCAGCTTTCTCCAATCGCCCTCATATTTTTCCGCAGCCAGCCGCTTTCTGAAATCGCCGGAGGTGGCCGCAATAATAAGGCCGTTCGTGTCCGCCACAATTTCCGAGAGGGTGCGCGCCAGCACAAACGTAGCGGCAATGTGGCGGCTTTTTTGCCCATAGCCCATGTTGGCGGCCAGCTCGCCATTTATAAATTCTTCCATGCGCGCGGCGACATTTTCCAATTCTCTTTCGTTGCCCTCAATTATGGCGGCGGCCTTGCGGTTGGCCTCTTGCAGCTTTAAAAGGGCGTCGGCCCCGCGGGAAAGATGGCGCGAAAGACGGCCAATCTCGTCGTCATTGTCAAACAGCGGAATATTGGCCTTAAATTCGCCGTCCGCAAGGTTTTTGGCGGAATCGGCCAGCCGCGCCGCGGGGTCTGCAACGCCGTGTATCAAAATTGAGAGCATCACAAAAATCAAGAGCAGTCCCAGCGCCGCGGCCCCGAGGATTATTCCCGTTTGCGCCGCAAATATCGCAACTGCCGCAAAGCCCGCAAAAATAAGGGCAATGACGGAAAATGCCAATATGAATTTTGCGCGCAGGGCCATATTTCTAAAAGCCATGGACAACACCTCTTTCCAGCAAAAATGCAGCAAAATCAAGGTCTCTTGCCGTTGTAATTTTGATGTTGGGAATATTCGATATAACAATTTTGGGATATATTCCTATATTTTCAAGCAACTGGCAATCGTCTGTCGCCGTAAAATCACTTTGCAGCGCGGCTCGATGCGCCGCCATTAAACATGCCAACAGCGCGGCCTGGGGCGTTTTGGCCGCATACAGATTTTCGCGGTCAATAGTTTTTGCCGCCAAATGCGCCCCGTCCGCCAGCTTTATCGTGTCCGTAACGGGCAGCGCCAAAACAGCGGCCCCATGCGCATTTGCGGCATCCACAAGGGCGGCCGCGTCCGCTTCGCACACAAAGGGGCGGGCCGCGTCATGCACAAGCACGATGCTGTCGCCATAGGCATCCAGCGCGCAAAGCCCGTTATATGTGGATTTTTGCCGACTGTCGCCGCCAAAGACCACGGCCGATATTTTTGCCAATCCATACTGCGCCGCCAAATTTTGGCAATGGTCGAAATATTGCGGCGGCACAACAAGGACAATGCCGTCAATAATGCCCATTGTATCAAATTTGCGTGTGCTGTGCATAAAAACCGGCGCGTCTCCCAGCATATGGAATTGCTTGGGCATATCGCCGCCAAAACGCGAGCCGCCGCCGCCCGCCAGAACAATCGCATAGACAGATTTCCTTTTAAACATCAGCTTTCACCGAAGTCCTTCACATTCACGCTAAAGCCGCCGTCATGCTCCGCAATTTCAATCACATTGGGGTCGTCCAGCACGCCCACGGGCAATTTCAGCTCTACGCCGCTTTTGCTTTTAATTTTCGTCGTACCAAACTCTTTCATACAAAATTTTTCGCCCAGGAACAAATCGCGTCCAAGCCCGACTTCGCGCCCAATTGCCAGGTATTCGTCCCGGGCCGCGCCCTCGCCAAAGGCCGCCCTGGTAACATTTTCCAGACGCACATCGCCGTCATTTTCAATTGCTTCTTCAATCATGGCCAGATGAAATTTTGCCGCCATCATGGGGTTTTTGCTGTAATGCTGCGCCACGGTTTCCTCCAAAATGGCCTTAATCAGCTTTGTCGCCTGCTTTCTTGACAGAGAATCACCCGCGCCCAAAAACAACTGAGAGAAGTAATTTACCTCCTCGCCCCGCACCAGATGGGGCTTTTCCAAAATTTTCAATACCATGGGCTCATATGGGATTATCACGGCCTCCGACACCTTCGCGCCCCCCAGCGGCAGCGCGAAAGAGCTTTGCACAATATGGTTTTCGCCGCCCTTCACCTCATGGGTGTAAAACACGCTGTGATTCAGCTTGAAAATGGCCAGATGGGGCGCCCGCTTAAGCTCAAATTGCGTCACCAGCAGGTCCGCAGGCGGAATATCGCCGTTTTCCAGCATAATTTCGGACAATTTCATGCAAAATTCCCAGCTTGCGGCCTTAAAATCCATCTCGCGGGCCTGAAGCTTGCGCGTAATGGCCAGCACATCAGAATCCGCTTGAAATGCGGCCTCTTTCACATCCGCGCTGTTTATCACTTTTTTGATATGCCTGGTTAAAAAGTCCGTCACCATGTCGCTGTCAAGGTCCAATTCTGATTCTGACAGTATCACTTGCCCGCGCTCATTGTCGATGATATGCAAAATACCATGATTTATCAAAATATCCATAATCTGTTTCCTCCTATGTAATGTATTGCAATTATATCACATTTTCCGGGCGCTGTCAGCAATTTCGTAAATCAATTCTTCGGTGGCAGCAAGGCCCAGGCAGGGGTCTGTGATGGATTGGCCAAATGCCTGTTTGCCGCGCTGTTCGGCGCCTTCCGCTATATAAGATTCGACCATCAGGCCCTTTACGAGGCCGCCAATGACGGGGCATTCGCGGCGGCTTTTCAGCACATCCATGGCGATTTCAGGCTGCTTTACGTGATTTTTGCCCGAATTTGCGTGATTTGTGTCGACAATTACGGTCGAAAGCCCCAAATTGTGCGCCGCCAGCAGATTTTCGGCGTGATAATTGGGGGTCGTAATTCCCCCGCGCAGCACCCCATGGGCCAGCGGATTTCCCGTGGATTGCACCATGTGGCCGCCAAAAATAAAGCTGTGAGGGGCCCGCGCCGCGGCCACGGCATTCGCCATACCGCGCAAATCGCCCGAAAGTGGGTTTTTCATGCCGACAGGCGCCGCCACACCGCTGGCCACCAGGCGATGCTCCTGATTTTCCACCGACCGCGCCCCTATGACGAAATAGCTCACAATATCGTCAAAATAGGGTAAAGTGGCGGTATATAGCAGTTCGTCGGCGGTGGGCAGGCCGGTTTGCTCGCATACGTCCAAATGCAGGCGGCGCGCGGCTTGGATGCCGCCATCCTCGTGAACAAGCCCCATATAGCCGCAAGATATTGTGCGCGGCTTTGCCGTGAACACGCGCACTGCCATGCATATGCGCTCCCGCACGTCCCGGGCGATTTTGCCAAGCCGCACGGCATATTCCAACACTGCCGCGGGATTATCGGCGGAACAGGGACCCACTATCAGCAGCAGCCTGTGGCAATCTCCGCGCAAAATGGCCGCAATTTCGGCGTCATTTTGCTCCTTCTTGCCTATTGCGTCTTGGCTTAGCCGAATTTCTTCTTTCAGTTGCGCCGCACATGGCAATTTTGACAATATCTTCATGAATTATCTCCATCTATGAAATCCCAAACGCGCCCGACATTTTCTCTTTCTTTCGCGATAAAGGCTTCGGCCAAATTGATACCCATTGTATTGGCAATTTCGCATATTATGATTATGATATCAGCCAGCTCTTCCGCTGCGCTATGGCCGTCTTGCTTGCCGGGCTCAAAGGACATTCCCGCGGTATTTTTGCGAATGGCTTTGGCCAGCTCGCCCACTTCCTCGCAAAGAAGCAACAGAGCGTGCTGCATGGTTTGGCCAACAATGCCTCTAAGGCGCAAGACTTTGCTGACATATGCCTGGATTTCGGCCAAAGAGGCACTGGGGCCAAGCCCGTCAAGCAATTCTTGCTGTGATTGTGCTGCGCTGTCCCTTTTTGCGCTAAAATAGCCCACATCCGCCACCCTGCCGCCATAGGCCGCATCACGCAGCGTCGCCTCGTGGGTGAAGCCCAGGCGCTCCAAAAGCCTGACAGATGGCATATTGTCCATGGCTGTCGCGGCGCGTATTTTGGCCAGGCCTAGCCCATAATCGTCCAAGGCGAAATTTACAGCGGCGGCCAGCGCCTCCGTCATAAGTCCAAGCCCCCAGTGGTCGGGATGCAGGATATAGCCCACCTCCGCCAGATAATGCTCTGTGATATTGACAAAATGGATATTGCCGATGACTTTGCCCGTGGACTTCAGCACGATGGAAAAGCATATTTCCAGCCCCATGTTAAAATCAAAGGCATCGGCGATGGTGGCTTTATCAATATCGGGATGGCCGAAAAGGGATTCGGCTACAGCCGGGTGGCCGTAGTACTCCGCAAAGGCATTGAAGTCATCCGTGTGGATTTTGCGAAGAATCAGTCTCTCGGTCTGTGTGTTAAGCTGCATACTTTTGCCTCCTTCAACAGCGGGCGAGCAAAGCTCGCCCCTACAAGCTCCTGCAATCTCTAAAGCCTTTTCAGAGCCTGTGTAATTCGTTTGCACCTGTAGGGGCGACCTACGGTCGCCCGCTCTTTGGCTATCCGCTTTATAACGGGCGAGCAAAGCTCGCCCCTACATGTGTGGCCGGGCAAAGGTATGGGCCTGCATTTTTGGTAGTTTGTAGGGGCGAGCTGCGCTCGCCCGCTGTCCAAAGCCAACACAATCTCGAATATTTAGGTATATGGCTATTCTTAATTCCAATATTTTCTGTCCAGTGCGCGATACTGTATGGCCTCCGAAATATGGCCGGCATCAATATCCGCCGCACCGGCCAAATCGGCAATGGTGCGCGCAAGCTTCAATATCTTATGATAACCCCGCGCCGAAAGCCCCATAACATCATAAATCCGCTTGACAAGCGCTTTGCTCTCATTGTCCAATCGGCAATAATTGTCAATGGCGCCGCCGTGCAACTCCGCATTAAGGCTAAACTTTTGAGATTGATAGCGAGCAGCCTGCATCTCCTGCGCCTTACGCACTTCTGCCCTTATTTCTTCCGAGCTTTTGCTCTTGCTGCCATCCTCGAAATCTTTATAATTCACCCGCGCCGCCTCAACATGCATGTCTATGCGGTCCAGCAGCGGCCCGGAGATTTTGTCCAAATATCGTCCCACCTCGCGCTCGCTGCATTTGCATCTGTCCCCATCGCCGAAAAAGCCGCAGGGGCAGGGATTCATAGAAGCCACCAGCATAAAGCCGCAGGGATATGTAATGGTGGCATTTGTGCGTGAAATGGTGACGATGCGGTCCTCCACAGGCTGGCGCAGGGCCTCCAGCACATTGCGCGAAAATTCCGGTAGCTCGTCCAAAAAAAGCACGCCGTGATGCGCAAGGGATACCTCGCCGGGCTTTGGTATGCGCCCGCCGCCCACCAGCGCGGAATATGAAATGGTGTGATGGGGCGCGCGAAAAGGCCGCGCACGTATCAACGCGCCCTTGTCGGCTATCATGCCCGCCACGGAATATATTTTGGTGACGTCAATACTCTCCTCAAAGGCCAGGTCGGCCAAGATGCCGGGCAGACGGCGCGCCATCATGGTTTTGCCGCTGCCCGGCGGGCCTATCAACAAAATATTATGGCCTCCCGCGGCAGAAATTGTCAGCGCACGCTTCACGGCTTCTTGGCCCTTTACATCTGCAAAATCCGGAATATTTTCGGCCGTTGCTTGCTCCTTGCCAGCCTCGCCCCGATGATATACAGGCAAAGAGCCGCGCTGAAAATGGCCTATAAGCTCCCGCAAGTTTCGCGGCGCAATGACCTTAATGCCCTGCACCAGCGACGCCTCCTCGGCGTTTTGATGGGGCACAATGCAGCTCGAAATGCCAAAAGCGTTGGCAGAATATACCATGGGCAGCACACCCTGCGTCGGCCTTATTTCCCCATCCAGCGACAATTCTCCTGTCACAAGCACATTACGCAGCCCGGTCTTCGGGATGATGTCCATACAGGCCAAAATCCCCAGAGCAATTGGCAAATCATATGCGGGCCCTTCCTTGCGGATGTCCGCCGGGGCCAAATTCACGGTAATGCGCTTGGGCGGCACCATTATGCCCACATTTTTGACGGCTGTGCGCACACGTTCGCGGGATTCCTTCACGGCAGAATCCGGCAGACCCACAATGTCAAAGCCGGGCATACCGCCGGCCATGTCCACCTCTACCGCTATCAAAATACCCTCAACGCCCGAAAGCGCGCCGGATATGACCTTTGTGACCACCAAATCCACCCCTTTATCATTAATTTTATCAACTTTTGGCGTCAATTGCAATAGGCAGAGGCGCATAAAAAATAGCCGCCCCGTTATGCGGCGGCTAATTGCGAATATCCTATAGGTCTGCGGCTCTCGCTCCCGCAAACAGCAAGGAGGGGACGACAAATATAAGCCAGCCCGGATGCCACCAGCCAAACCAAAAGCCTATAACAAGATATATTGCAGGTGAAATTATGATGCAAAACTGGGACACCCTTGCCAAAGGGCCAAGACCTTTGCGCCGCCCTTTTGTGGTAACGGCAATTTCTTTGTGATGGCCGTAATCATGATGCTCATGCGGGCTGTCGCCGCCGTCATTTGAATTGGAACGGGCATAATCTGCCCCTGTCATGTCAATAAATTCTCCGTTTTTCAGCAAATAATCCGTAGAAACGCCAAAAATCCGGCTTAGCTGCACGATATTGTCAACATCGGGCACGCTTTCGTTAAGCTCCCACCTTGAAATGGCCTGGCGTGAAATTGTAATGCGCTCCGCCAGCTGCTCCTGCGACATGCCGCTTTGCTTGCGCAATACTTGAATCTTTTCTCCCAAAGTCATAAAATCTCCCCCTGTCGTTTTTCTTTATTATACCCGCGCAAGGGGCTATTTTCAAGCAATGGCGGTTAGCAAAACCAGCCGCCATCCGCAACCGCTGGTTGCGGATGGCGCAAAACCGGGCTTTATGACGTCTCTGTTAAAAATCAATTTCAATTCCCAGTCCGGGCTTCTCCGACAGGGTCATCACGCCATTTTTTAAGTCAAAGCCGCCGCTGATGCCCATGGCCCCCTCAAAATGGACAAAGCTGTCCAAATCAGCCTCGGTGATATTCTTCTGGGCCGCCACCAGCGCGGCAGAAGCCGCGTTGCCAATGCGCGTCTCCATCATGCACCCCAGCATAACGCCTATGCCGGCCGCCTCGCCAATGGCGTTAATGCGCTGAGCCGGGTATATGCCGCCGGATTTCATCAGCTTTATATTGAAAACATCCACCGCCCGGGCCTTTGCCAGCTTTACGGCATCCTCGGGGGTATGCAGGCTTTCGTCCGCGCCCAGCGCGACTTTTGTGCGGCGGCGTATATAGGCCAGGCCGTCAATATCCCAGTGTTTTACGGGCTGCTCCACCATCTCCACGCCATATTGCCCATAAACATCCATAACCTTGATGGCTGTGTTCACGCTCCAGCCCTGATTGGCATCGGCCCGCAGGCGCATTTTCGGCCCCACGGCCTCGCGTATCAGGCCCATGGCCAGCATATCGGCCTCGGGGTCGATGCCGGCCTTTATTTTCAGCACGCCAAAGCCCTGCTGCTTGTATGCAAGGGCTTCTGCGGCCATGGCCTCCGGTGTGTCTATGCTTACCGTCATATCCGTAATCAATTTATTGTCATGGCCGCCCAGCAGCTTGTAAAGCGGCATACCCAGCCTTTTGCCCATGATGTCATACAGGGCAATATCAATGCCCGCCTTGGCCGAGGAATTGCGCAAAACAACCGACGCCATAATCTTATGTATGCTTTCCATAGAAAATGGATTTTGGCCCGCCAGCGCATCCCTAAGCAACGGCAAAACAGCCGCGGCGGTGTCAATTGTCTCCCCCGTGACGGCTGCGGAGGGCGTTGCCTCGCCATAGCCCGTGATGCCCTCGTCGGTCTCCACTTTTACAATCATCGTTTCGGCGTGGGTGGCCACACCAATGGCGATTACAAAGGGCTTGTCTAATTCCACACGCAGTTTTTCCCATTTGATATTGGTAATTTTCATTTTTAACCTCCTTATGCGAAGCAAGCATCTTCAAGCCTTTTTACAATGACTTGAAAGCGCGGATTGTCATCCAAGGCAGAAAAGCCCGGGTTGTTTATTACCGCATCCGCCAAACTTTGCTTAATAATTTTTTCGTGAGGCGGCATAGCGTTTTCCATGTCGGATTCGTACAGCCAATCATCAATGAGATTAAAAAAGCCGTCCCCTTCTATGCGCAATGCCACATCGCCCGTTGTGTATTCGGCATATTTTTCCAATAAGTCAAGTGCTTTGTCTGTGTTTTGATGCGCCAAATAGCCCATTGCCGCCGTTAAAGGGAAACTTATTATCGTGGCCGGTTGAATCCTTTTTATGTCAAAGACCTCAATTATTGCGAATGTGCGTTTTACGACTTCATCAAGCCTGTCGGCATCATCAAAGCCCAGCATCGTATACGAGGATAAAAGGTCTAATGCCGCAATGATGCGCTGATATATGCCCACCTGCAACACGGCTTCCGCTTCCTTATGCCTGCCGGTCAAGCGATATGCGGAAGCAAGCAAAGGCTCGTGGGGAAGCATGGACTCCGGCGGATTTCCAAGCAGTTCAATCACTTCATTGTGATTGCCAAGGATACCCGAACAACAGGCCTCCATATACAGCGCGGATTTCATCAACTCCACATCATCGCTTTCGATTTTTACCCTAACGAAAAGCTCCCTCGCTTCTGCCATTATCGCCGATGACTTTTCTTTGTCGTCGGTAAATGCGCTCGCGTTCATTAACAAAGTACCCATCTGTAACAACAGGGGAAAGCACGAAAAGTATTCCCTGATTTTTTCGCGGCACTCGTCAATCACTTCATCAAAAGGCTTGTTGGATAAATCTTCATATAGCTTCATGTAAAGTTTGCCAATATCCTTTTTCGTCATTTGCGGCTCATATCCCATCAGCTCGTCCACGCTTATGTTAAAATACGCCGCAAGCTGCGGCAGCAGCAAAATGTCGGGATAGCTTTGCCCCGTTTCCCATTTTGAAACAGACGCACCAGATACGCCGATATGATTGGCAAGTTCTTCTTGAGTAATGCCCTTTTCCTTTCGTTTACGAATGATTGCCCTTGCGATATTGATTTCTTTCATAGCAGCACCTCATTTATAATTTTTTACCGGCCGGTATATAAATTATAAATGAATGGCGGCGCAATTTCAATGGAGCCATAGTTGATTTTGGTTAAAAAATTCAACCAACAGGAAATCTCCTTAAGAACAACCCGTCGTCGTGCCGCAATTTATACAAACCTTGCAAATCCCGCTTTGCACCATTTTGTCGCTGCCGCAGCCTGCGCAATTTTCGCCGTAAAGGATGTCCGCGGCGGTGTATGTCAGGCTTTCGGGGGCGATATGCTTTGGGGCGTCGCCTGCGGCGCCCGGCTTTATCTGGCAGTTGTCATAATTGCCATATGAAATGTCAATAACCTTGCTTATAAGGTCGCTGACAGAGCTGACAGAGCCGATATAGGGATGGCCGGAAACCAGCCCCGAAGGGTCGTAGGATTGGCGGCGGTTTATTCTGGCGATACTTTCCGCCGGCACGCCGCTTTGCAGGGATATGGAGATGGTGGTGGAAAGGCTGCCCAACATGCCCTTTACGGTTGTGCCCTGCTCGCCGCAAAAGGCGAAGATTTCGCACAGGCGCTTTGTGTCCGCGGCTTCGCCAAGGTCTTTTAAGTCCTTTTCGCCATAAAAGCTGGCCACAACAAACACGGCATTGGTGCCAATTTTGGCCTCATGCACCTCTGCATGGCGTATGCCCGAGGGTTTTTTGCGCTTGCCGGCGCCGTTTTTCGTGGATGGCGGCGTGGGTTTTAAGCTCGCAATGTCATATCCCCGGGCCTCTTTTGTGATAATCTGGCTTACAAGGTCAGAGATGGAAGTGGCGCTTCTCACAAAGGGGTGCCCCTGTACAAGGCCGTTGGGCTCGTAAATTTGCCCGGCGTACATTTTGGAAATTTCTTCAGCGGGTATGCCGTGTTGCAGAGATTTTGATATGCCAATGCCGATGGTTTCCAAAAGACCTTTTGTGATAGAGCCCTGTCTGCCCGACACAATGAAGACCTCGGCCAGTTTGCCCGCAAGCTCGCCGTCTTCGGGGCCGTAAAAGCTGGTGATGACATAGATGCGCGTGCCAAATTCCGTAAACACGGCCTCATGCACCCGGGCCTTGCGTATGCCCCGGGGGCGCAGCTTGCCACCCCGCACCTCTGTTGTGCTAAGGGGCTGGGTTTCCTTGCTGCCGTCCCGGTACAGGGCCACGGCCTTTACGCCCAGCTCCCATGAAAGCTGATATATGTCCTTGATATATTCCACAGTGGCCTGGCGCGGCAAATTGACGGTTTTGCTTATGGCCCCGGTGACATGGGGCGTCAGGGATGCCAGCATTTTAACATGAGATTCGGGACTTAAAAAGCGCTCGCCGCTGCCGCAGCGGTTTGCCGTGTCAAACACGCGCAAATGCGCCGGGCGGTGGCTGATATGGGGCGCCCCCTCAATTTTGCCGTCAATAATATTGCCGTTTGCGTCCGTCCGCATGATATATTCAATAATTTCCTCAATTTGCTTTTCGTCATAGCCCAATTTCGCCAGACCATGCCTTATGGCGCGGTTTTCCACCACCATGCTTCCGCCGCCCACCAGCTTTTTAAAGGCGATATGGCTGAAAAATGGCTCCGCGCTGGTAGAATCACAGTCCATGGCAAAGGCTATGGTGCCTGTCGGCGCCAGCACAGACACCTGCGCATTGCGATATCCATGGGCTTTGCCCTGCTCTATGGCGGCTTCCCATGTCTCCGAGAGGCAATCGGACAGATTGCCCATGCCAATGGCCCGCAAATCCTCGTGGCTGATGCAAACCGGCGTATAGGGCATGTCCTCAAAACCCGTGCCGGGGCCGCCAACGCTGGCTGCCGCAGCGTGGTTGCGTATAACACGCATCATATGGGGGGCGTTTTGCTCGTAACATTCAAAGGCGCCGACTTTTTCGGCCATCTGCGCCGATGTGTGATATGATTTTCCTGTCATAATGCTGCACAGGGCGGCGCCCAAATTCCTGGCCCTGTCAGAATCATATGGCAGACCCATATACATAAACAGGGCACCCAGGTTGGTAAGGCCAATGCCCGTTGTGCGGAATTTATGGCTTTTGCGCGCAATGTCCGCCGTGGGAAAGGCGCCCCAATGTATCGTCGCCTCAAGCACCATCTGTATCAGCTTAATGGCGTGGCAATAGCCCTCTACGTCAAAGGTTTCGCTTTTTGCATTGTAAAATCTTAAAATATTGATGCTGGCAAGGTTACAGGCGGTGTCGTCCAAAAACAGATATTCGCTGCAAGGGTTGCTGCCGTTTATGCGATTGTGCTTTGCGCCCGCCTTGCCGTCTTCCCCCGCGGGGCATGTGTGCCACGCGTTTATCACATCGTCATATTGCACGCCGGGGTCGCCGCAGCGCCAGGCGCATTGGGCAATGGCCTCCCAGATATCATTTACGGGTATTTCGCCGTTTACCGCGTCGGTCACGCGGCCCTTGGTCTGCCACATGGCCCCCTCTTGGCCCAAAAGGCGCATAAAGTCATCCGGCACCCGCACAGAATTATTGGCGTTTTGCCCGGACACCGTGTCATATGCCTCGCCGTCAAAGCCCGCGTCATATCCCATCTTGCCCAGGGCCGACACCTTGTCCTCTTCCCTGGACTTCCAGTTTATATAATCCATCACCTCGGGATGGTCCAAATCAAGTATATTCATCTTTGCGGCGCGGCGCGTGGTGCCGCCGCTTTTGATGGCCCCCGCGTTGCGGTCGCTTACCTTCAGGAAGGAAAGCAGGCCGGAGGATTTGCCGCCGCCGGAAAGATATTCGCCCTTTGCGCGGATATTGCTCCAATTGCTGCCCACGCCGCTGCCATATTTAAACAGCAGCGTCTCTGTGGAAAGGTTGTCCATCAAGGATTTTGGCCCAAGCAGCGCGTCCTCAACGCCCAAAATAAAGCAGGCGCTGCCCTGGGTGCGCTGGTAACTGTTGGAAGCCGCCAGCACCTTGCCCTTTTCCGGGTCATAGTAGAAGTGCCCATTTTTAGAGCCTTTGATGCCATAAGAATGAAACAGCCCCGTGTTAAAAAACTGCGGCGAATTGGGCGCAAAACGCTGGTCCAGCATCATATAGGCCAGCTCGTCATACATTGTCTGCTTGTCCGACGCCAAAATCAGCTTCATATCCAGCATGGACAGCACCCAAAAGCTGACCATGCGATGCACAACCTGCCGCATGGATGTTTCGCCGGGAAAAATCACCTTGCCGCCCTCGTCGCGCACCTCTTTGACAAAATACTTTGTTGCGATGATGTCCACGGCGTTTTGGCTGTAATGCACGGGAAACTCCAGCCCTTGCATATTCGCAATGGACGCCCCCGTGGCATAATCTTTCAAAACAACATCTGATGTCTTCCATTCAAACAGGTCATACACCGCCTGAGAAAAGCCGTCTATGGCGTTTGCGATGGCCTCCAGCGCCCCCCGCGCAAAAAACCTGTCTACCTTCATGCCATCTCCAATCCGTTCCTCTTTCGCTATGAAATTAACCAATTGTGCCATTTAAATATCCCCCCAATATATTCCCTAGAAATTCAATTATATCAAATTATTGCCGCAAATGAAATAGCAAAATCACAAAAAAATCAAATAAAAAATGCCCGATAAAATCGGGACGACAAAAGCAAAAATGCCCTAAAAAACAGCATTTCGCATGGCTATCCCCCCTATGCTCTGTAGAAGCAGATACTATGCGGATGAAGCAAGTCTTCCGGCTAAAGCTTCGGGCGCGTGCGCCGCCTTCTCGGATTTTATCCAATGGCTTTTGGCACACACTAGCTCACACGGCAGCAGGACTGCTTGGGAATTTCACCCAATTCCTTAAGACTTCATCCATATTCAATTGTGATATTCATTGTAATTCAAATTTCCTGCCATGTCAATACAAAATTTGAGAAATTCATGCCCGTTTTGAAACATACTGCTCCCGGGTGATGCCATATTGCACACAATCCCGAAAAATGCCTTTGACCTTTTCATACTGTGCCATGCATCCCTCACGCCTCATGCCGCATTTTTCCATCACACGGCCGGAGCCTTCGTTTCCCGCATAATGCTGGGCTTCAAACCGATTTGCCCGAAGCTTTTCAAAGCACAGGGCCATCACGGCGCCCAGGGCCTCTGTCATATAGCCTTTGCCCCAGAAGGCCCGGTTAAGCACATAGCCAAACCCAACCTTGTCGTCATCATGATTCAGCCGAATATCAATGCCGCCAATCATTTTGCCGCTTTCGACATGCTCTATGGCCCAAATGCCCGGGCGCGACCAATAATAGTCGTAAATGGCGGCACGGGCGGCGCGGATGGTATCAAGCCCCTCCCAGATGATAAATTCCACGGTTTGCGCATCGCTTGCATATTCCAAAATATCTGCGGCATCCTCCACGCGATACTTGCGTAAAATCAGCCTTTCCGTAACCATTGTCTCATTTTGATACAGCACTTCATTATAATTTTCTACCATATTGTCCCCCAAATACAAAGGCCGCCGTCATGGCAACAGCGGCCTTTGCTGTCTATTATACTGATTATTGCCTGGTATAAGTAAAGGAAAGCGCAGGGCCGCTGCGGCTTGTTAGGTCAAGTTGATTCCCGTCAATTACGTAATACCATTCCATGGGAGCAAAGCATGTATTGCCGCAAACGTCAGGGGTAGTGCAAATGGACAATATTCCGTTGTCTGTTGTCCAGCGGATGGACTGCTCCAAAAGTGTATTAAAAGCCATTATGCCCTCGCCATTGGCCTCGAAAAGATAATAAGGGCTTCCCATCCAATTCCATATGCCTATCAAGCCACTTTCTTCTTGCGAAGGAGGCAATGGAGCGGTTGCTGCGCCCACATGGAAACCATCATCGGACAATGAAAACGAAGATTCTACATAATACATTGTGTCTAAAACAGTATCCCACGGCCCTTCAACTGTGATAGTGCGTAATAATGTATCCCGGTCAGTCTCGAACGCAAAAGTAATCATAAAGGAGTCGCTTTCAGGGAAAAATGCGTAAATTTGCAGGGCATCAATGCCGTTTAAGTCGACTCTTGCGCCGGCTATATCCACGCCGCCTATACTTTCCATGAAAGAAGCAGTGATGTTAAGGTATTCTTCCGGAGTCATGGGCTCTGCAGAAGTATTGATATAGTGCATGGTTATTATATCTGTGCCGGTTGGGTCAGAAAATTGCAGCATATCAAGGGATTGCGGTACAGAAATATCACGAAATGGCAGCCAATACGAGGGGATGTCGATAAAGCCAAAATTCTCTGTCCCAACCCGCTGCATATCGGTCGCGGCAGATGCGGCAGGTGTAGAGACAGGCTCGGGCGTAGGCGTAGGGCTTGGCGTTGGGTCTGGTATGGGCATTGGGACTGGCGCGGGTGTCGGCGTGGCCGCCACACTGTCCATAATCTCTTGTAGAGGCGCAGGTATGCATGATGCAACAAAACCCACAACAAAAATCAACAGTGCAACCATTAAAACCTTTCTCATAATTGCCTCCTTTAAATTTTCAGAATCTACCCCTGCATTGCCTTCGCAACCTCTTCCGCAAAGTCCTCCTGCTTTTTCTCAATGCCCTCGCCCTTTTCAAAGCAGGCAAAGCGCAGCAGCTTTATATCGGCGCCAATTTCCTTGGCCGTGTTTGCGATATAGGCCTTCACGGTTATTTGGGGGTCTTTGACATATGCCTGCTCCATCAAGCAAATTTCCTTTAGCAATTTGTTAAGGCGGCCTTCCACCATCTTTTCGATGACTTGCGGCGGCTTTTTCTCATTGGCGGGGTCGTTTTTCGCCACGGCTTCCAGGATTTTTCTCTCGGATTCGATGAAGTCCTGGTCAACATCGGACACATTGAGGTATTTCGGGAAAAGCGCCGCAATTTGCATACACAAATTGTATGCCATTTCTTTTAGAGGGGCGCTGTCCGAGGGGCCCTCCACATCAAGCAGCACGCCGATTTTGCCGCCGCCGTGAACATAGCTGGATATCACGCCGGGGGTTGTCTTTTCAAAGCGCACAAAGCGGCGGATATTCAGATTTTCGCCTATGGTGGCAATTTTGCCCTTCAGGGCGTCCTGCACGGTTTCGCCGCTGCCCTTGGCCCATTTTTCTTGCAAAAGGGCTTCGATGTCATTGGACTTGCTCTCCAGCACTTGGTTGACGACATCGGCCACATATGCCATAAAATCAGCATTTTTGGCGACAAAGTCGGTCTCGCTGTTGACTTCAACCATTGCGGCCCTATCAGCCAGCACGCGCAGCCCCACAACGCCCTCGGCGGCAATGCGCCCGGACTTTTTCTCGGCTGCCGCCAGCCCCTTCTCCCGCAGAAATTCCACGGCCTTTTTTATGTCGCCGCCGGTTTCTTCCAGGGCTTTTTTGCAGTCGCTCATGCCGCTTCCGGTCAACTCTCTCAATTCCTTAATCAATGCAGGTGTTGCAGCCATATTTATGCCTCCTGTCCTTCGTTTTCGTTGCCCATTTCTTCTTCGCCATATTCTCCATCCGGCATTTCCTCTTCATCGCCCATTTCGCCCTGGCGGCTTTCTATGGCCGCATCGGCCATAATTCCGGCTATAAGTTTGACGGCGCGGATGGCGTCGTCGTTGCCGGGGATTACAATATCCACTTCATCAGGGTCGCAATTGGTTTCAACAATGGCCACAATGGGTATGCCCAATGTGCGCGCCTCTTTGATGGCGATATGCTCTTTGCGGCTGTCCACAATAAAGACAACATCGGGGATTTTCTTCATGTCCTTTATGCCGCCCAGGTTGCGGTCTAGCTTGGCCTTTTCGTGCAGCAGACTGGCGACCTCTTTTTTCGGCAGATTGTCAAAAGCACCGCTTTCTTCCATTTTTTCAAGGTCTTTCAGGCGCTTTATGCGCAATTGAATTGTCTTGAAGTTGGTCAGCATACCGCCCAGCCAGCGCTCGTTGACATAATACATGCCGCAGCGCATGGCCTCTTCGCGTATGCTCTCCTGCGCCTGCTTTTTTGTGCCCACAAAAAGGATGGTGCCGCCATCTTTTAAGATATTGGCCACGGCATGGTATGCCTCGTCCACCTTTTTTACGGTTTTTTGCAAATCGATGATATAAATTCCGTTTCTTTCGGCAAAGATATACTCTGCCATCTTGGGGTTCCACCTTCTTGTCTGGTGGCCAAAATGCACCCCGGCCTCAAGCAGCTGTTTCATTGAAATTACGCCCATTAGGCACCTCCCGAGTTTATACCTCCATATTCCGATTGTTCCAAATAGCGTTGGTGAACTGCTCCGTAACTGTCACTCTGAGCGAAGCGAAGGGTCTCTTTAACGCGAGATTCTTCGCTTTGGTCAGAATGACAGATAGAAATTTTGAAGCAGATTCGGTGTACCCGGAAGCGGAATATGTGTGTGATATTTACAAGGAAGTATTATAACACACAGCCGACGCATACGCAAGACTTTTTTAAGTTTCTTCATTAAAAGATAATTAAACACAAATTAAATTTGGCCAAAACAGCCAATAATGCCATAATCTATACATTTAAAGTGCATATCATACTGCCGATATATTATTTGCAAGGGCAAGCGAGCAGAAGCAAAAAGCAAGCAAGCCCAAGCAGCAAGCCGGCAAAGCCGGATATACCTGACCGCAAGGACGCGGCAGGCGAAGGCAGGGCAAACCCCTGCGACTACAATTAGGAATTATAGCTAATCCGATTTAAAATCGTCCGAAGCAAGATGAAACAACGAACGCTTCAACGGTGTTTCATCGCAGTCTGAGGGCGACTTTTAAACGGAATAGCGATAGCTAAAATTCTTAATTGTACACAAGGAGGACATTATGTCAAACATGGTAGTAAGAACAAACATGCTGGCCCTTAATTCCCACAGAAATTTGGGCATGGTAGGCACACAGCAAGCACGTGCGTCCGCACGTCTTTCCTCCGGCTTCCGCATCAACAGCGCAGCCGACGACGCAGCTGGTCTTGGTATCAGCGAAAATATGAGAGCGCAAATCCGCGGTCTTGACCAAGCAAGCAGAAACGCACAAGATGCAATCAGCTTGGTGCAAACTGCCGAAGGCGGCCTCTCCACCATCAACGAAATGGTTATTCGTATCCGCGAACTTACCGTACAGGCAGCCAACGACATCAACACCACCGAAGACGGCGCCGGTTTGAATCCCGGAACCAACGAATCTAACCGCGCCAGAATTCAAGGCGAAATTAACCACCTTATTGACGAAATCCAAAGAACCGCAACAACTTTGCAGTTTAACAGCATGACATTGCTTGACGGCTCTGTTGGCTCCGCACTGTCCCTCAATGACTTTTCAGGCGCTGTTACATTTGCCGGCATTGGAGCCATAACAGATGCCACCGGGAATCTTTTGGGCACGCTGACCAACAACCAAATGGATTCTATCAATGCTGTTATCAGCGCCATTAACAATATCGGCGCCGGAAATCTGCCAACAGCAGGCACGGCCGCTGACATGCTTGACCCGGCGGACGCCGCTTTCAACCAAGCCTTCTTTGACTTGCACAACACCCTTAATGCTCAAGGCGTTATAGGTGCGGGTGACCATCAAATGACGGCGGCTGAATTGGTAACAACTTTGGGCAACATCAATACGGCGCTCGCTGGAAGCGGTGGCTTGGCAGGCGCGGGCGGCCCATTGTGGATGCAAGTTGGCGCCAATGCGGGCCAGGGCATAACAATCGAGATGCCCAATGTAATCGACAGAGTAGCCAATGTATTGCGCTCTGCCTTTGATTCACCCGGATTTGGCCTCGTAAACAACGACAACAGCAACACGGGCAATGTTGCCACCGGCGACGGAGCATCCATCACCGAGCTTTTGAGAAGCGTTGACGAAGCCCTTGGTGCCTCTACAGCAGCCCGCGGTGCCCTTGGCGCAATCCAAAACCGCTTGGAATTCACCATCCAAAACCTGGATGTATCTTCCGAAAATCTCCAGGCTTCCAACAGCCGCATCCGCGATGCTGACATGGCCAAAGAAATGATGAGATTGACACAAGCCAATGTGCTGCAACAAGCTGCCACAGCCATGCTGGCACAAGGCAACCAAGCGCCACAATCCATCCTGCAGCTTCTGGGATAATACGCAATACATACAATTGCATAGCTTAAAAAGCCGCCATATGGCGGCTTTTTTCTGCTTTGTCACCCTGAGCGCAGCGAAGGGTCTAGATTCTTCGCTTCGCTCAGAATGACATAAGCAATCGCTCAGTATGGCGGCTTTTTTCTGTGTATATGGCGGCTATTATATGTGGGAGCGGACAATTTGCGTTGATATGTTGTCTATGCGCGCTTCAATTTGTCGCCCCGATTCTGCCTTGTCACCCTGATTTTTCTTTGTCACCCTGAGCGCAGCGAAGGGTCTAGATTCTTCGCTTCGCTCAGAATGACATAAGCAATCGTTCAGAATGACATAAGCAGCGGATATGTGATATCATAAATTATGTACGTGTTTCATTCCCG
>JAITMW010000149.1 GCA_031277155.1 Clostridiales bacterium
GGCATACCGCCAGGGACTGCTCCAGCGCGTCCCAAACCGCGTTTAAAAAGGCGCGGGAAGACAGGGTGGCGCCGGAATATGCATCCACATCGGGCCTTTGCGCCGATATCACAGAAGCGATGAGATATTCAAAAGCGGGGTCGTCAAGGTTCGGGGTTTCGTCGCTTTCAATCACTTCAATTGCCGTGATGATGCCGCCGACTATGATAGTGACAGAAACCGACACCTCGCCGCCGGAACCGCCGGAGCCGCTTCCAATGAATGTGCCGGGTGCCAGGTCAAGAGGCCCTGGGCTGCCGGCCAATTGCGCGGCCAGCGGGTGCGGTTCCCAATCGTCATCAACG
The DNA here is from genome assembly GCA_031277155.1 of Clostridiales bacterium. GTDB lineage: Bacteria > Bacillota > Clostridia > Lachnospirales > WRAX01 > WRBK01. The sequence continues at coordinate 345 of JAITMW010000149.1, forward strand.
GGCGGCGCGCAGGCGCCTAAAGATATGACCACCAAAAGCAAAACGCACAAAATTTGAATTTTTTTCACTTTTTCACCTCTATTCCGCCGACATAATCTCATAACCGGCTGTATATGTCCAATTGTTATAAATATCTATCCATAATGCATCTGCCCCGGCCTGCCGCGCCATTGCCTGCCCTTCTTCCAAAGGCAGTATGAACAACGCCGTTGACAGCGCATCCGCCATCCATGAAACCGGGTGTATCACCACCACCTGCGCAAACCTCTGCGGGGGGTGAAGGGTGGTCGGGTCGATGATATGCCCAAGATAACCATCATCAACCGTAAAATACCGCAAACTCGCGCTGCTTGTGGAAACAGCCACATCTGTCGCGCGCAATGTGTCCACGGTTTGTGGCGCGCCGGGCGTGGTACGGTCCGGATTTGCAATGCCTATATTCCAGGCGTCACGCCCGGGCGGCGTCCCAATGGCCACCACATGACCCCCCGCGCTTAACAACATGGCTTCCATTCCGGCTTCCGCGGCGGCTTCCGCAGCCAGCCCGGCGGCAAAACCCTTGGCGATGGAGCCCACATCCAGCGACATGCCATATGCTTCCAAAAACACCGTCCCGCCCGCCTCGTCAATAATCACATGGGACATATCCATCAATTCCGCGGCTTGCGCCAAAATTTCCCAAGACGGCAGCGCAGCATAATCGGGGTTTGCAATGCCATAGGTGCGATATTCATGCCAAATGCGCAAAACCGCCCCCATGGCGGCATTTGTCATGCCCTCTGTGATTTCGTATGCTTCGCGCGCGACCAGCAGCAGGTCAATTATATCCTGACTGACCGCCACGGGCGCTATGCCCGCCCGGGAATTTATGGTGTACAGATTGTTTATGCCGTCATATGCGTTGAAAATATCATAATATCTATGCAATTCTTCCAAGCGCCCAAAAACTATGTCGGCATAATGCGCAAAAGCCTCCTCGTTTTCGGCATAGCCGATGAAGGTGGTAATTGTGTCGAAAGGCCCCAATCTATGGGCGCTAAAGCGTTGATAGGCCGGGGTGCATGCGCCAAAAATCAGCAGCGCCAATATTATAATGAAAAAACCGGTCAATCTCACAGGCAAATCATCCCCGCAAATCCGAAATTCACTACAAAATATTATATCCTACACATGATAACAATTCCGTGTTTTTAGCCACGAATTAAGCCTTCGCGGCGGCGGCAAGCCCCCGCCCTATAAATATGGGTATTGCCAAAGCCTGGATGACGTGTTATCATGGTATGGTAACGTCAAAATTTAGCAAAGGAAAAACGGAGGAATTTTATGATGAAAAGCAACACAGCGAAGAAAAAACTGTGGTTTAGCGGGATATTAGTCGCCCTGATTCTTACATTGATGATGGGCTGTGGCTCGCCGGCTGCCGACGCCGATGACGACGCCAATGGCCGCGGAGCTGAAGCTGCCGGCGCAGCCAATGATGATGCCGTCGGCCCGACTTTTGAAGGCGACTTTGCTGTCGCAAGGGTCAACAGAATGTATGTCAACGCAAGCGATATCGGTTTTCTTGAGATGCAGGCCCAAAATATGCTGATGTGGGAATATTTTGAAATGTTTGGCGAATTTGAAATTGATCGGCAGCGCGAATTTAGAGACGGCGTAGTTTTCGAGCGCGTTTTGCGCGAAGAAATGGTGAGACAGGCGGCATTTACGAAAATTTATCAAGAATATGCCAGGCAGCTTGGCATAACCCTGACGGACGAAGATTACGAAATGATTGAAGCCCATATCGACAACTTCAGAGAGCAATTTGGAGAACAAGAGCTTGAAGTAATGCTGTATGCGGACGGCATAAGAGGCACGACGCATTTATGGGAAATTTATCGGTCACAAATTATTTTTGAAAACCTTTTGATGGCAATTGTGGACGACCCCGCAGAATTTGCGAGGTTTGAAGCATATATGCCGGAGGAGGAAGAGCTTCCCGAAGAAGAGTTGCTTGGGGCAAAGCATATTTTGGCCTCTTTTGACAATTTTGACAGCGAAGAAGAGGCCGAGGATTTTGCAAACGACATTTTGGCCCGCGCTCTTGCCGGAGAGGATTTTGCCATGCTTATGGCTGAATATGGACAAGACCCGGGAATGATGGCCAATCCCCAAGGTTATACATTTGTAAGCGGCGTGATGGTTTCTGAATTTGAACAGGCCACGATGGAGCTGGAAATTGGCGAAATAAGCGGCCTTGTCAGGTCTGACTTTGGATTTCATATTATAATGCGCATAGAGCCGGACGAGGACAATGTGATGCGCCCGCCCGGCGCCCCGGCGCCAAGAACCCTGCAAGACAGAATGTTTGAAGCCATCTTTTTGGGATTGCAGACAATGGCCGACGAAGCGGAAATAGAATTTTTGCCGGCCCTTGAAGATGTTGTCCTTATGCCGCAGGGCTAGGGCAGTCAACAGACCCTCGAGGGCGCGGACATTGGGTCCGCGCCCTTTAATACCGATAGATTTTTTGATTCGCATCTTCGTGTATATCCTGCAAAATGTTTGATGTTTCGCCGCCTAAGACGGAAATCCTGAAAATATATCTAAAAAATTCGGGGTTGACTCTTTGCTTTTTGTGTGTTATTATGTATTGTGAAAACTTTAGCAAGTCAGGGCTGAAATCAGACCCGGACAAGAAGTTAATATTTATAAGGAGGAGATTTTTATCATGAGGCATTTTGCAAAGAAGTATTTGAGAATT
>JAITMW010000168.1 GCA_031277155.1 Clostridiales bacterium
CTTATGTTGGCGCGGGCGTTGAGATTCATATAATCATTCCGGTGAATGAAATTCAAGCGGTCTATGCGAATCACATCTGCCTAAGTCCTTCAAAGCTTGAAAAACAGCCTTGGGGCGAAGTTGGTTTTAAATTTGAAATACAGGGCTATAGATTTATGATTTTCCAGGAGGCGGCAAAATGAAACTAATTTACACAGGCAAAACAAAAGATGTTTACGCCCTGGACGACGGCAATTATCTGCTAAAATTCAAAGACGACGCCACGGGCAAAGATGGGGTTTTTGACCCCGGCGAAAATGCCGTGGCCCTGACCATTGACGGCCTGGGCAGGGAGTGCCTGGCCCTGTCCCGATATTTCTTCACCCTTTTGGGCGATGCGGGCATTGCCACGCATTTTGTTTCCGCCAGCTTGGAAGATTCCGCCATGATTGTAAGACCTGTGAAGATGTTTGGCAATGGCACAGAGGTCGTCTGCCGCTTTAGGGCCGTGGGCAGCTTTTTGCGCCGCTATGGCGAATATATCGCCGAGGGCGCCCCCTTGGACGGCCTTGTGGAATTTACGCTGAAAAATGACGCCAAAGGCGACCCGCCCATAACCAAGGAAACGCTGGCGATGCTGGGCATTTTGACAGAAAGCGTGTATGATGAAATTAAAGCCCTGGCGCAAAAAATCGGCCGCATCATCGGTGCAGACCTACTGAAAAAGGGGCTTGAGCTTTATGATATTAAATTCGAGTTTGGAATAGGCGCGGGGGGCCAAATTTTGCTGGCGGATGAAATTTCCGGCGGCTGTATGCGCGCCTACAAAGACGGCGCATGGGTACAGCCCATGGACTTAAATAAATTGTTGCTGCCATAAACAAAAAAGCCGCCATCCGGTGGCGGCTTTGCAATAATCATCCCAAGATTGCCGAAATTACATCTATGGCATCTTGTTTAACCACGGTTTCGCCGTGTTCCAGCAAAAACATTTTGGAAATCTCCAGATGGGAGAATCTGCTGCCATATTCGCGCAGGATATTCTCTTGCCCGGTGGTTATTTTGGCGCGCTGGCCATTTTCAATAACGAGATAATATTTGCCGGAATACTTGTACAAGGCGTTGTTGCCTATGTAGGTGCCGGAAATGCGGGCGCAGGCCCTCGTCACATCGTCAAGAGAGCTAAATTCAAAAATAATTTGCTTGGCACCCGCATGGGGCCTTTTGGTCCCAATTTCGGGCATGTGGTTTTCATCCGCCGTCTTTTTCTTTTGCTTTGCCCGGGAAACATTTTTGTAATTGCCCAAAACAGGCGGATAGCCGAAGCGGTCTTCCAAATCCTCTTGAGAGGCGACTTTGGTGATAATTATCATGATGCTGTCACGGCTGACGGGAATGGCCTCAATAATAAGAGGGGTTTCATGAGTGGTGTGAAAATCACATTCCACTGCTGCCCTCTCCATAATTTCGCGAAAAAGCTCCTGGGTTTTTTCGCTGCCGTAGGAAAGCTCGTTAAGGCGCATGTTGCGCTGGCTCAAGTCGGTTTCGGTCAGTATAAATTTTATCTCGTTGTTGCTGATTCTTTCAATTTTCATGGCAATCAAACCCTCTATTTTCGACATGTCAACAAAAGTCACTTTTCATATCGTATATATTATATATGATATTCGTGCATTTGTAAATAGCCTAATTTCTAGTATTCAAAAAAATTTCTGGCGTTATAGTATGAAATATCCTTTGCAACCTGTGACAGCTTTTCAAAATTATTGGGGAATTCGCCGGCGATGACCCAATTTGCCAGCAGATTTACCATGATGCGGCGGAAATATTCATGCCGAGGATAGGACAAAAAGCTGCGCGAATCTGTCAACATGCCTATAAAGCGCGCCAACATGCCATTGTTGGCCAGGGATATCATCTGCTTTTCCATGCCTGTTTTTGTGTCGTTAAACCACCATGCGCTGCCATGCTGTATCTTGCCCTTGATGCCGCCGCCCTGGAAGTTGCCCGCCATTGTGGTTATAATGTCGTCTTGGGCGGGATTAAGAGAATATAATATGGTTTTGGCCAGCTTGCCCTCATTGGCCAGCGCGTCAAGCAGCAGCCCCAGAGACTTTGCCAGCGCCGCGTCGCTGATGGAGTCAAATCCCTTGTCTGCGCCCAGCGCCTCAAACATAATCTTGTTATTGTTGCGCAGGGCGTTCATATGATATTGCACCGCCCAGCCCTTGTCGGCATACATAATGCCCAGGTCCACCATCAGGGATGTGCGATATTTGTCAATTTCTTCCTGTGTCAGCTGCTTGCCGCTTGTGGCCTTGTTGAAGATGACGTCAATTTCAAAAGGCGAATATTCTTCAAAGACCACGGCGTCCATGCCAATGTCCGACGCGCGGCAGCCCATTTCATGGAAAAAGTCCACACGCTTTTGCATTGCCAGCATAAGGTCGCTGTAATTATCAATTTCCACATCGGAAATTTTTGACAGCTTCTCTAGATATGGTATGAAATTAGGGCTGTCAATGTTATACAAATGCCCGGGGCGCAGGGTGGGCAGCACTTTTGTGGCCAGGCCGGAGGCCTTTATGGCGGCGTGATGCTCCAGACTGTCAGCAGGGTCGTCCGTGGTGCCAATCATCTCCACTTTGAATTGCGCCAGGATATTGTGAACACAAAAATCCTGGGCGGCAATTTTTTCATTGCAAATATCCCACACTTCCTTGGCGGTTTTGGCGGAAAGCAAGCCATAATAGCCAAAATATCGCTGAAGCTCTAAATGCGTCCAATGATACAGCGGGTTTCCGATGCAATCGTCAATGGTTTCGGCCCATTTTTCAAATTTTTCCCAATCTGTGGCGTCGCCGGTGATAAATCTTTCGTCCACGCCATTTGTCCGCATCAGCCGCCATTTATAATGGTCGCCATACAGCCAAATTTCCGTGATATTTTTAAAACGCTTGTTTTCGGCAATTTCCGCAGGCTCCAGATGACAGTGATAATCGACAATGGGCAAATCCTTCACTTGGTCATACAGCGCTGCCGCCAGCTCGCTTTGCAGCAAAAAGTCGTCGCCTAAAAACTTTTTCATGTAAATTCCCCCTTCACTTGTCATGGTTTAATTCATCTTATGATTACGCCATTTTGCCTTGGTTGCTCGTGATTTTGCATATTTAATCCAAAGTATTCCTCAAACACAGCCCGCAATATTCGCCCCGAGGCTGCCGGCAAATAGGTTGTATCGCCAAAGGGTATGATGGTATACACGGCAATCTGCGGATTGTCAAAGGGCGCAAAGCCGCCGTAGGTCGTATGTGACACGCCCCATGCGGTTTCTGCGGTTCCCGATTTTACGGCAACATCCATGGGAAAGCCGGCAAATATGTTGTGGCCTGTGCCTCTTGTTGATGTTATTACCTCGCGCATACCCCTGTGGACAACTTCCATATGGGCGGGGTCTATGTCCATCACATATTCCACCACGGGCACAAAGCGGGTTATCTCCCCTTCGGCATTTTGACTGTGGCCCAGCAGATGCATTTGATAGCGCACGCCGCCCGTCGCCAGCACAGAAAAATATTTTGCCATGGAAACCGGCGTGTGGTTGACAAAACCTTGGCCTATGGAGGCATTGCTTGTGTCGCCGCCCGTCCAGGCCCCCTCACCCCTCGCCAATTTGTAGGCGGGGCTGGCTATGCGGGGCACATTGTTTACGCCGGATGTCACGGCGGAGCGCTCGCTGACTTCCACGCCCGTCGGCGCGCCAAAGCCAAAGGCCTTCATGTAATAATTGAAAGTCTCTATGCCTTCTATCAGGCGGCCATCGCGGAAGTTGCCCATATCAAAGGCCACGCGCGCAAAAAAGTAGTTACTGGACATTGCAATGGCGTCCGCCACATTGATATTGCCAAAGCTGGAAGAACTCCAGCTGCGCAGATACGGCAGGCCGTTATCGCGAAACACCACGCCATCCCATATGCGCGTTGTGGGGCCAATTATGCCTTGGTCCAATGCGGCCAGCGCCGTAACCATCTTAAATGTAGAGCCGGGCGGCTGGGCTTCGGTAAAGGCGCGGTTATTTTGCGGCTGAGAGGGGTCGGAGTTTACTTGACGGAAATATTCTGCGTCAAAGGTATGCCGCAAAAAATTGTTGGCGTCAAAAGTCGGATAATGCACGGCAGCCAAAATGGCCCCTGTCTCCACACATGTCACCACGGCGGAGGCCGTGTTGGGATGCAACGGAATATGCACCATTTGCGGCGTAATTTCCCGCGCCTGTATCCTGTTCACCAAAAATGCGGCGGGGCCAAGGTGCCTATTGCTGTTGTCCATGGTGACAAAGCCTTGCTCTGCCATAACATTTATCACCGTCGCCATGCTGATACGCCCGCTGAGTATGTTTTCACCGATGAATATGGCTTTTTGCCGCATATCGGCCTGGTCCTGGCCCTGGGCTTCATCATCATCAAAATTATTGCGCACAAAGTCGCCTATAATCAGCGATGCGGGATATTCCTCGCCGGCCTCCATAATGGCCTCCACGTCAATGCGTCCATGCCTCACGAAAGAATCGCCGATTTCTCTGGGAAATGTGGTGGGGTTTTGCGTGATGCGGGTTGTCAATATCTCCGCCAGATTATCTTCCAGGATATAGTAAATATTGCGCTGCAAAATGGAACATATTGTAAGATGAATATCATCCCCCGGCACCGGCAGTGTCTCTTCGATGATGCCGCGGCGCTGGCGAGAGCTGTCAATCTCTATCACCATTTGGCCGCGCCGGCCGCGCAATTGATGCTCGAAGGCGCGCTCTGCCCCCGATGCGCCAAAAAGGTCCGTGGGGCCGTAATCATAATCTTGATTTGCCTCTAAATCAGCCTCGGATATGCGGGTGATATAGCCCACAATATTCGTCATATATTTGCCCATGGGATAATATCGCAGATAATCAAAAGCCACATAAACGCCGGGCATACGCTGGTTATGCTCTTCCAGCGCCGCCACGGTGGTATACCCTATGTCCGCCGCCAGGGGAATATGTCGCAGGAAAAACCGCTGTAGATAATGGGCGGTGTGCATCACCAGCAAAGTGTGCGCATCGTCGTCATTCATACTTTCGGGAATTTCAAAAAGCTCGCGCAAAATGGCATATGCCCCTTCGGCATCCAGCCCCGCGTCTACAATTTCTTCGTCAATGCCCAAATCCAGCATCCAGCGGCGGCGGACCGCCTCCGAAGCCGTGGTAAAGCTGCGCGGGGTGGTCTGGGTTATCAAAAATTCCGAATTTATAGAAATTTCCTCGCCGTGATAATTCATAAGCTCTATGAAAAACCGAAAGGCATATCCCGGGTCAAATTGATAGACAGATGGGTCCAACATCACCGTAAACACAGGAAAATTTATGGCCAGGGGCCTTCCGTTGGCATCAAAAATTTCGCCCCGGGGCGCGTTAATTTGCACGATACGCTCAGAGGTCTCCTCATGATGGCGCACAGGCAGCCCGCGCACAATTTGCACGTCAAACAACGCCACCACCAGCCCCGCAAATATCACGAAAAAAGCCAGCGACAGCAAAAACAGCCTGTTGGTGAAGAATTTTGCAATTTCAAAGAATTTTTCTTTAAAATCTATCATGCGGCACCTTCTTTTTGTTGACAATTGCGCAAATGCGTGTTATGACAAGCCAAGTTTAACACAATATCCCGACAAATGCAAGCATCGCCAATTCATTTTTTCATAAAGCCCCTTTTCTTTTCCTCCCTTGCTTCCAATTTGCGGTTTATGCCGTAAATCATGCGGTAAATAAACACACATATCACGAGATTATACACCGCCACCGGCAAAATTATCTGCCCCAGATATCGCGGGAAATCCGTGCGGCCCATCAGCAAAAAATTAAGCACATAAAACATAAATTCGTATCCCAAGCTGGCCAGCCCCACCAAAATTATGGGCGCTATGTAATTTTCCTTGAAAAAGTCCCGAAAGGGTTTGCCCGCAAAATATCCCGTAAACATCATCAAAAGGGCGGAAACGCCAATGACCCTGCCAAAGAAAATATCGGCCAAAAAGCCCACGCAAAAGCCCAGTATGGCCCCCTCTACATCACCGCGCAGCATGGCATATGTCACCACAATGATAAGGGCGGTGTTGGGTATGGTATCAAACAGAGCAAAATAACTAAACCACGTGCTTTGCAATATAAAATTCACAAGGACTATAAATGAAACCACAGCTATACGCAAAATATTGCTCCTACTCTATCAATCGCAAACATAATCAAAACAGCTCCTGCCCTGCAAAACCGTCCCCACAAAAGCGCTGACCCTCTGATGCTCCGGATGTGCCTGATAGGCCGCCAGAGCCTCTTCGCTTTCAAACAAGCTGTCAAGGATGACATCCTTGTTGCTGGATGCCATCTCATTTATATGGACATCAAGTCCAATAATCCCGTCTATAACAGCGAGCAAGGCTTCCAGCTCGCGCTTAACCCGCATTGCGTTTTCCTTATTTTCAGCACAGGTAAATCCGTCTCTAGAATTCCACATAACAATATGTCTCACCATAGCGCATCTTCTCCAAATTCCCCTCCGTGGAGGGGTGGGCTTTAGCCCGGGGTGGTTATTCCTGGGCACTAACAAACTCATGGGTAAACAGCTCCGTAATCACCAACACCCTCGAAGGCCGCGTAAAATCCACGCTGGGACGCACCAGCGCGCTGCGCATACCGCTGGCCAGCTGGGTAATTTCCTCCACATATCCAATATGTATGCCCGGCGGAAATATGGACGATGTGGCGGATGTGACAACTTCATCGCCGACGACGATGTCGGCCGTCTCATCAATAAATTCCATGCGCAAAAGGCCGTGGGACGACAGGGTAATATCGCCGCGCACCATGCCCCAATCGCCGGAGCGGCGGCTTTGCGCCGACACTGATGAATTGTCCTCCACCAGCGTATGCACCACAGCATAATTATATCCCACCTTAAATATGCGGCCGCCCAGGCCGCCGGGGGCCAGCACCGCCATATCGCGCGCAAGGCCGGAATTTAGGCCCCTGTCAATCTTAAAGGTGTCAAACCAATTGCTGGGGTCCTGCGAAATAATAGTCGCACCCAGCACGGGATAGTCGGCATAACGATTATAAATGTCTAAAAGCTCGGACAATTCAGCAATCTGTTCTTCCAGATGCAACAGGCGGGCATTTTCGATTTGATACATCAAAACCTGCTCTCTAAGGCGGGTATTTTCCGTATGCAGCTCTCCCATATTCACAAAAAAGTCTATGCGCCCCGCAACCCAGTCCCCAATGGCCATAAAAAAGCCCTGGGTATGGGTGATTACAAAGCCAAAGCCCCGCTCTACAGGCCCGGGCCGATAATTATCCCGCGCGGAATAGGCCATAGCCATAAATGAAAAGGCGGCCAGGCCAATTATCAAATATTTTTTATGCCTGTGCAAAAAATCCATGATACCATCTCCGCCTCTACATCCTAAGTTTCTTCGGCGTTATCAACACATTTTTCAGGCTGTTTATATGGTCCAGCACAATGCCCGTGCCCAGCACAACGCAATTAAGCGGCTCTTCCGCGATATTTACGGGCATACCCGTCTCCACCGAAATAAGTTTGTCCAACCCGCCAATCAGCGCACCGCCCCCCGTCAGCATTATGCCGCTCTCCATGATGTCGCTGGCAAGCTCCGGCGGGGTTTTTTCCAGCGTCACCTTGATAGAATCCAGGATGGCGTTGATGGGCTCGTAAACAGCGTGGCCCACCTCGTCACTGGAAATATTGATGGTTTTGGGCAGACCGGTGATAAGGTCGCGCCCGCGCACATCCATTTTCATATTGGGGTCGGGGTTAAACACGCTGCCGATGGTCACTTTAACATTTTCTGCCGTGCGCTCGCCAATGGCCAGCGAATATTCGCGCTTGACATAGGAGATGATATACTCGTCCAGCTCGTCCCCCGCTATTCTTAGGGATTTTGACGCCACAACACCGCCAAGGGATATCACCGCCACCTCGGATGTGCCGCCGCCAATGTCCACAACCATGCTGCCTGTGGGCTCTTCCACGGGCAGGCCGCTGCCAATGGCCGCTGCCATAGGCTCCTCTATAAGATATGCGCCGTTTTGCTTGGCCCCCGCCGAAATGGCGGCCTCCATCACCGCGCGCTTTTCCACCTCTGTCACACCCGATGGTATGCAAACCACAACGCGGGGCTTGCCTGAAAAGGCGTTTCGGGATATCGTCTTTTTTATGAAATATCGCAGCATAGCCTGCGTGGTTTCAAAATCAGCAATAACGCCGTCTTTCATGGGCCTGATGGCGACAATGTTGCCCGGCGTGCGGCCTATCATCTGCTTTGCCTCATCCCCCACAGCCAGCACGTCGTGCGTTTCGGTGTTGACGGCCACAACGGATGGCTCGTTCATTACAATGCCGCGCCCCCGCACAAAAACCAAGGTGTTGGCCGTTCCCAAATCTATGCCCAAATCTCTGCTAAACATTTGTTTTCTCCCTTCAATTGCTGTATGGATTGTTGCCATAATCTTTCGTAAATAATCTTAGGCGAATCCTCTCTTACTATAATACAGCATATTGGGATTTTTTTCAAGGTAAATGTTTTGGGATTGAAAAATTTCATGTTTAATGGTATAATGCAAATATCCATATGACAAAGTTGTTGGAGGTGAAGTGGTATGCCATCAGAAAAAGAATTGAGAACACAGCAAAAAACCCTGCTTTATGACCTTTTGAGGCTGCAACAAGACATGATGCAAGGCAAAGGCGACGCAAGCCTCAGCGAGATGATAAGGCGTGCCCGTGTCGCTATGGACGAAGAGGATATAGCCCTGGTTGAAAAGATTATCCAGCAAGAGGCCTGATTTCATAACAACACATCGCCCCCAAATGTGCTTGGGGGCGATGTGTTGTTTTTATCCCTTCAGGCCCTTTTTCTTATACGCTATGGCAAACAGCACCGCAAAAACCAGCGCATTGGCCGCTATGACAGCCATGGACACAGGCAGCGAAAAGTTGTCATACAATGTGGCGCCTGCGGCGTCGACAAAAATCAGGAAAATATGGTAGGTAAAGAGTATTTGCGCAACATTGCTTATGCCCTCGTTGAAAGTGGCCAAAAACGGCACAAAGCTGATAACCAGCATCAGCGGCGTATATATGGCCGCGCATTGCTGGACATTTTTGGAAAACAGGCCCACAACGCCGCCCAAAACAAGGGAGCATATACAGCCCAAAAGCGCCACGGGTATGAAAACCGCAAGAACATCAAAGCCATAGCCGCCAATTAAGGCAAAGGCGGCCAGAGGCAAAAGCGACATAATCATCACAAAGGCGCCCAGACCCAGCATATATTGGCCCGGCCGCACACCCGCCATCACCAAAAAGCGCAGGGATTTATATTCGTTGTCCTCGGCTATGGTATTGGCCACGGATATCATGGGGGTAGAGCCCACAAACATCATGGCGAATGTCATCGTGAAAAAGCCGCCGCCCCCTTCTTCAACAGGGATGAAAAACGACATCACCGCCGCCAAAATGGGATACATCACAAATAAAAAGGCCACGGATATATTTTTCGGAAAATCATTTAATTGCTTGATAAAAATCGCGCTTACGGCTCTCATTCCAGCACCACCCCCGTCAATTTTACGAATACGGACTCTAAATCCGGCACGGTCTTGAAAGAATCGTGCCTCTGACAAATATCCCCCGGCGCGCCATATTCCACAATTTCGCCCTTGTGCAAAAGGGCCACATTGTCGCAAAGGTTCACGGCTTCTTCCATATTATGGGTGGTCAAAAACACCGTGGTGCCGGAATCTCGCAAGGCAAAAACCAGCTTGTGTATGCCCCGGGCCGTGTTTGGGTCCAAATTTGCCGTTGGCTCGTCCAAAAACAGCACCTTGGGCGAATGTATAATGGCGCGGGCCAGGGCCAGGCGCTGGCGCATCCCCTTGGACAGCTTTGCCACAGGCTTTTTGGATTCCTCGGCCAAGCCCACGGATTTTAAAGCCTCCTCGGTCTTTGCCTTGTCCACGCCATAAATGCCCGCAAACAAATTCAGGTTTTGCAGGGCCGTCAGGCGGGCATAAAGGCCGTCTTCCTCCAGCATCAGCCCCACCTGGGTAAAATCCTCCACATCCACGGTGTGGCTGCCTTCTTCGGCCGTCAGCTGCTTGGCCAAAATATTGATTATCGTTGTCTTGCCCGCGCCCGACGGGCCAAGCAGGCCAAAAATCTCGCCGGACTTCACGCTGAAGCTAACATCCGAAAGCACGGTGTTGCCGTTGAAGCGCTTGACGACATTGGTCATTGAAATCAAATTGTTTCCTCCTTTTTATGCGATTGTGTAAGGTCTCTCAACCTCAACAACAATGCTCTTGATGTCTTTGGGATATATGGTCTCTTGCTCATATTCCCCGTCGTCGGTCTTAAAATCAACCAAATAGGCCTCGCCATCGTTAAAAATCTCGATGATATTTCCAATTTTACCTGTTTTTACGCGTATCTTCTGAAGCATCTGTAACTTCATCATACATTCATAAGTCACGCCAAAACCGTTATGGCCTTTCGATATGGCCTCAACAGGGATTCCGCCTATATTCCAATATATCCCCCGGCTGGCAATCCAGCACCTCGCAGATGGCGTCCAGCGTGGAAAAGCGTATGGCGCTGATTTTGCCTGTTTTGATATTGGAAAGATTGGCGTTTGATATGCCCACCCGTTTCGCCAACTCGTTAAGGGGCATTTTGCGGTCTGCCATCACCCTGTCCAGTCGCAGTATAATCATATATACGCCCCCTTACAGTGTTGTGTCTGCATCTTCTTGCAAAATGCGCCCATAATCAAAAATAAAGTAAAACAGTCCGGCAAGGGCGGCGGCAAAAAACATCACCGCATTGCCTTGCATCAAGCCCGCGCCTATAAATGCCCCTGACAGTCCGGCTGCTGCGTTTCCAACCTTTTTGCTGAAAGGAGAGCCCCCATTGCGCAAATCTTTAAAAACGCCGCGCACATACAGCATGGCAGCCAGCATGATGCCATGATATATCAGCCAGGATATAGCGACAAAAGCAATATTGTCAAGGGGGCCGCCCCGTTGTCCCATAAGGCCAAATCTGATGGCAGGGATATTAAACGACAGGTTTAGCAAAGGCGAAACCTCATACACTATGTCTGATAAAGCCATAATGGCATAAAAAATCACCGCCAGCAGCAGCAATATATAAATTATGCCGCAAAATTTCTTGATTTTTTCGCGCTTTTGTTCATTTTCTTGACTCATAATAAAGCCCCATTTCTGTTTATTGCCTGTAAGCAATTACAGTATAACATGGGGCTTTATGTTTGTCAAGTATTATTTATCGTTTTTCGATAAATATTTTTTGATATTCGATATGTAGCATTAGGCAGTGGCCTCTTCGGGAATCGGCTCGTCCTTAAAAGCCTCTTCGTAGGCAGAAGTAACTGTGGTGGGGTCATCTTTCAAATACCTTACGTACTTACCAGCCATAGCGAGCCCGATGGTGGCAAAGGGCACCAGCCAGTTAAAGAAGGCGAAAGGTGCGAATTGCCACGCGGTTACGCCAAGGAATCCGGCCATGGCGATACCGCAGGTATTCCACGGAATCAGCGGGGATGTCAGAGTACCGGTGCCGTCCACCGCGCTGCTGAGCATCTTGGGATGGTAGCCGCGCCTGCGGTATGTTCTTGCGAACATTCTGGTGGGGAGAATAACGCCAACGTATTGCTCTGCGAAAGCGATATTGGAGGCGACGGTAACAGCAACAGTGGTGGTGACCAAGCTTTTGGCGCCTTTGACGAACCATTGAATGATTTTGTCAACGATAACTTCAAGCATACGGGATTTATCCATGATACCACCGTAAGACATGGCAATGGCAATCAAAGAAACCGCATACATCTTGGCTCTGATACCGCCGCGGCCAAAAAGGTTTTCCAGCGCGGGATAATCAGGTGCAACAAAAGCGGGAGGAACCCAAGCGGCGTTAAAGATACCTGCGAAGGTTATGCCATCTTGGAAAATAAAGGCAAAGATTACGCCCACTACCGCACCGATAAGGATGCCCGGCAGCGCGGGCACCTTTAGCCCAATAGCAACCATTACGATAACAGGAGCCAACAGCAATAAGGGATTCGTGTTGAAGTGGGTAGAAATCCCTCCGCGCAGCATCGCAACATCGCCAAGGTCAGCTGCGCCCCCGGCCATAGCAAAACCTAGTATCAAAAAGATAATAAGTGCCAGGACATAGGCTATTACCGTTTGAGGAAGCATGTTCTTAATGTGCGCGAACAAGTCGGCACCGGCTACGGATGAAGTCATGTTGGTTGTGTCCGAAAGAGGGGACAGCTTGTCACCGAAATACGCTCCGGAAACAACCGCGCCGGCTGCCATATACACAGGGATGCCCAAGCCTATGGCTATGCCGAGGAAGGCAACACCCAGCGTGCCCGCCGTGCCCCAGGATGTACCCAGAATCATAGATGTCAAAGAGCAGATAATCATGGTAGCCACAAAGAAAAACCGTGGGTCCATAATCGCCAAGCCCCAATAAATCATTGTTGGCACAATACCGGCCAAAACCCATATGGCAATAAGGGCGCCCACAACGATTAGTATGAGTGTAGCGGGAAGGGCAAGGGCGATGCCGTTAATCATGCTCTTTTCAACGTCCTTCCATGTGTAGCCGCATCTCATCATGAAAAATGCTGCTACTACCACGGCAAACATCATGGGGAAATGGAGCGTTGCATCAAAAACGGCCACAGTGACTAAGACAATAACTATCAACGCCAAAAAAGCAATAATAGCTTCCCATAAATAGGGTTTTCTAATTTCTTTTTTTGTTTCAGCTTTAGCCATTAACAAACCTCCTTAAAGATAGATGATTGAAGTTACAAAAAGCCATTCTGTATTGCATTTATTCAATCATGGCACCCCTCCCTATGTCGCAATCAGTTTGCTAAGTAAATATATCACAATTTCTCATGGTTGTCAAAGGGATTTTGTCGGGGACGCGCTGCCGTGTCCCTGCGCGTCCCCCTAATTACCCTATGCTAACCCATGCTAACCTATGCTAACCAAAGCCTCGCCGCGCTTGTCGGCAATGGCAGATTGCGCCGCCGCCAGGCGCGCAATTGGCACGCGATATGGCGAGCATGAGACATAATCCAGCCCCAGACGATGGCAAAAGTCGATGGAGCTTGGGTCGCCGCCGTGTTCGCCGCAAATGCCCAGCTTTAAATCGGGACGGGTTTTGCGGCCCCGCTCTACGGAGATTTTCATCAATTCGCCCACGGCAATTTGGTCCAGACGGGCGGTTGGGTCGACCTCGAAGATGTTGCGCTCGAGATAATCCACCATAATTTTGCCCGCGTCGTCACGAGAGATGCCGTATGTCATCTGGGTGAGGTCGTTTGTGCCAAATGAGAAGAATTCGGCCTCTTTCGCGATTTCGCCGGAAAGCATACAGGCGCGGGGAATTTCAATCATGGTGCCTATCATATATTCGACCTTTGTGGCGGATTTTGACAGGATTTCCTTGGCGGTTTTTTCCACAACGCTCTTGACAAAGTTATATTCTTTTGTGTCACAAGTCAGAGGTATCATAATTTCGGGCTTTACCGTGATGCCCTTGTTTTGAACCTCAATGGCCGCCTCCAGGATGGCCGTGGTCTGCATTTCGGCTATTTCCGGATAGCTGACGGCAAGGCGCAGGCCGCGATGGCCCATCATTGGATTGATTTCGTGCAGGGCGTGGCTTTTTTCTTTAAGCTCCGTGGTGGATTTGCCCGTCAATTTGGCCAAAATTTCAAATTCTTGGTCGCTTTTCGGGACAAATTCGTGCAATGGCGGGTCAAGAAGGCGGATTGTCACGGGCAGGCCGCCCATGGCCTTGAATATGCCGGCATAGTCCTCTTTTTGGAAGCCCAGCAGGTCGTCGCAAGCCTTGCGGCGCTCTTGGGTAGTTTCCGCCAAAATCATCACCTGTATTTTCGGCAGGCGCTCTTTGTCAAAGAACATATGCTCGGAACGGGTAAGGCCAATGCCCTCTGCACCAAAGCCTATGGCCTTTTGGGCGTCCTCCGGCGTGTCACAGTTGGTGCGCACGCCCAATCTTCTGGATTTATCCGCCCAGGACATAAATGTGGCAAAATCGCCGGAAATTTCGCTTTCAACGGTGCCGATGGCCTCGCCGTACACAACGCCGGATGTGCCGTCAAGGGAAATTACATCCCCCTCTTTGTAGGTATTGCCGCCCAGCGTGAAGAATTTGCCGGCCTCGTTAAGTTTTATGGCCTCGCAGCCGGATATGCAGCAAGTGCCCATTTGGCGCGCCACAAGGGCCGCGTGGGATGTCATGCCGCCTTTAACCGTCAGTATGCCTTCGGAAACCTGCATACCTCGAATATCTTCGGGAGAGGTCTCGCTGCGCACCAAAATGACTTTTTCGCCTCTTTCGGCGGCGGCTTCGGCATCTTCCGACGTGAAATATACCTTGCCGCAAGCGGCGCCCGGCGAAGCTCCCAGGGCCTTGCCAATGGCCGTGGCTTTCTTTAAGGCCGCCTCGTCAAATACAGGATGCAAAAGCTGGTCCAGCTGCTTTGCGTCAACCTTCATCAGGGCGTCTTCTTCGGTGATAAGACCCTCTTTCACAAGGTCAATGGCAATGCGCAATGCCGCCGCCGCCGTGGTTTTGGCGTTTCTGGTCTGCAAGAAATACAGCTTGTCCCTTTCAATTGTAATTTCCATATCCTGGACGTCTTTGTAATGCTTTTCGAGAACGTCGCACCATTTCACAAATTCGTCATAGATGCGCGGGTTTTCGTCTTTCAGCTCTGCAAAAGGCTTTGGCGTGCGCAGGCCGGCCACAACGTCTTCGCCCTGGGCGTTCATCATATATTCTCCATAAATTTCCTTTTCGCCCGTGGCGGCGTTTCGCGAAAAAACAACGCCGGTGCCGCTGTCGTCGCCCATATTGCCAAACACCATGGCCTGGACATTTACGGCTGTTCCCCATTCATAGGGGATGTCGTGCATACGGCGATAGATGAAGGCACGCTCGTTATCCCAGCTGCGGAAAACGGCGCAAACAGCTTCATACAGTTGCTCTTTGGCGTCGCTTGGAAAATCGCGCCCTTGGTCGTCACGATAAATCTTTTTGAAAATTTCCGAAACTTCCTTCATTTGGTCGCCGTTTAGGTCCAAATCTTCCTTGGCGCCCACTTTTTCCTTATATTCGCTAAAGACCTTCTCGAATTTATGCTTGTCCACACCGATGACAACATCGGAAAACATCATGATAAAGCGGCGGTAGTTGTCATATGCAAAGCGCGGGTTGCCCGTGCTTTTTGCCATTGCATCCGCCGACACGTCGTTGAGGCCCAGATTTAGCACCGTGTCCATCATGCCCGGCATGGACGCGCGGCTGCCCGAGCGCACAGAAACCAGCAGGGGATTTTGCGCGTCGCCGAATTTCTTGTCTTCAATTTGTTCCAACTTGGCAATTGCCGCGTCAATTTGGTTTTTTACCTCGTCGCTCATCACTCTGCCGGACTTGTTGTACAGCGTGCAGGCCTCCGTCGTTACAACAAAGCCCTGAGGAATGGGCAGCCCCAGTGCCGTCATCTCCGCCAAATTGGCGCCTTTGCCGCCCAGAAGGTTGCGCATCGTGCCATCGCCTTCCTTAAACATATACACATACTTTTCAGCCATGTCCTACCTCCCAAAAATTGTATAATTTTTTCCACATAATTATAGCATATATTCCAAGCATTTGCAATCTTTTTAGGATTTTGGGGCGGGGCAGACCCTTAAGGAAATTTCTTGTTGAAAAAAGGCAATTTATGTGATAAAATGGGGTTGCAACAAGAAGAAACAACCACAAAGCACAAATTTGCGCCCTATTTAGGGGCACAAATAAGAGCGGTTGGCTAAATCCCCTTATGAAAGGGGGTGAAGCGTATGCTATGTGATATATTTGGCGCAATTATTTTTGCGGCGGGCAATAATTTGCAAATGATATTGTATATTGCCCATATTATATTACAGAAACATAAAATAACCGCCCCTTGGCTAAAGTAGCGGTTATTTAACTTAACCCAGTTTTGGCCAACCGCTTTACGGTTGTTTCTTCTTTAATATTATACCACCCGCGCCCAATTATGTCAAGCAAAAATAACAATTAGCTATATGCCCGCAATCTCAAAATCCAGCCGCCGCATTTCCATATCGGCCTTGGCCACGACAATGCGCAACCCGTCGCCAATTCTATAGGTTTTGCCGCTGCGCTCGCCAACCAGGGCGCTGTGCCCCTCGAAGAAGACGTAAAAATCGTCCGTCAG
>JAITMW010000028.1 GCA_031277155.1 Clostridiales bacterium
CTCACCATCAAAACCTAAAAGGTTTATCCCCCCAACCCTGGAAGAAGTTACGGAATACTGCCAAAAGAGGGGTAACAATATCAACCCCGGGCGTTTTATTGACTTCTTCGAGGCCTCCGGCTGGATAGACAGCAAGGGCAACAAAGTTAAAAACTGGAAGCAGAAAATAATCACTTGGGAGGGGCGGGAGGCCGCAAATACCGCGCCGACTAACCCGCAAGCTAAAAAACCACCCAAAGGCGGCGATACCGGATTTCTTGACAACTTTACTGCCGAGGAAATTGAGGAAATGAAACGGCGGGGACATATCAAGGAGGAGGCCCATGGACAAACTTGAGACCAAGATGCTATTTGGTTTGATTGCCAAACTGCATCCACGCTTTAATGACCACAGCGGCAATGACGGCATTGTAACCACATGGCACACCATGCTTGGCGACATAGATTTTGACTGTGCCTGCGAAGCCCTTAAAATCCATGCCGCCACCAACGATTTTCCGCCGACTATTGCGGATATCCGCAAAGGGGCTGCAAAACTAACCACCCCCGCCCTGCCCACTGCCGGCGAAGCATGGCAGGAGGTGCAGCGCGCCATAAGCATCCTGGGGATATATCGCGAGCGTGAAGCCCTGGCATCCATGCATCCGGCCACGCAAAGGGCCGTTAAGCAGATTGGCTGGCAAACATTGTGCATGACAGAGCATGATGATTTAATGGCCACAAGAGCGCATTTTTTCAAGCTGTATGGCGCGGTGGCGGACAAAGCGAAGGACGAGCATGTCATGCTGCCGGAAATACGTGAGAAAATAGCAGCGCTGGCCATATCGGCAACACCGCCGACAAGAAACCGGGTTGCGCAAATTGAACAAAAAGAGTCGGCGCCACCGTCACCCAAGACAGATTTTGCAGACGGCCTACAGCAAATCGGCGGTATTTTGACCATGCTGGGCGGCCAAAAGGCAGAAGATACCGAAACCCTGTCCATCCGAGAAAAAGCGGCCAAGCAAGTTGTGGACTTGCAGGCATATATCAGAGACCAAGAAAATCTTGAGAAAGTGGCCAAGAGAAAAGCAGGGCAAAGCGGCAGCCATGAGTTGTACAAGAGGTGACAAACATGAGCGATTACTACAACAAACAGCGCAGCGGAAATAACGCCAAGGAAGTTGTGATGGAAAGCTACAGGCAGCGCGCCAAGCCCATACAGGCGGCAAAGGCCCGCCTTGCGTCAAAGTTTTGCTATAAAAATGCCTGTGTGTGGGGCAGGTGGGAAGGGAATGTAAGATATTGCCCGTTTGCCAGGTGCTGGAAGGTGAGGAGGAACAAAAATGAAATTTAACCAAACACCAAGCGGCCTCTTGGTGCCCTATTACATAGTCAAAAAGCCCAAACGCCCCACCGGCTTTGGCCTGTTTGCCGGCGCCGGCGGATTTTGCCTGGGAATGAAAATGGCGGGCTTTGAAGTGGTGGGAGCCAACGAATACGACACCCAAGCCGCCATCACATATATGGTCAACCTCGGCCAATACCCCATGACAATCCACTATGTGGAAAAAGGCGACAAGGAGCGGCTGGAAAAGACCTTGGCCCGGATGTATGGCTTTAAATATGACCAAAGCTATCGTGACAATGGGCTGACCAAAGAGAATTTAAGAGAGGCTTTTGGTGATGATTTGGCTCCTAAGTTTACCACGACAGGCAGCGGCTGGATTAAAGGCAAAAACATCCCCGGCGTGCGCCACTTCTGGCTTGGGGATGTCTGTAAGCTCAAGGGCAAGGACATTTTGGACGCTTTGGGCATGAAGGTCGGGGATTTGGACGTCATCACGGGCGGGCCGCCCTGCCAGGGCTTTTCAACGGCGGGCAAGCAAAGAATAGACGACCCCCGCAATCCTCTCATATACGAGATGGCGAGGCTAATCACGGAATTGCAGCCCAAAACCTTTGTGCTTGAAAATGTGCCCGGCCTTGTCAACTTCTTCGACCCCGACGGGGTACCGGTCATTGATAAATTCTGTATGCTCATCCAAGAGGGCGGCTACGGCAAATGGGAGATGATTAAAAAGGCCCTGCTGATGCAGGCGGGGTCCGCTTCCGTTATACGGGGTAATGCAAAGGTTGGAGGTGTCAAAGGCCCCAAAAAGGCAAAAAAGGCCGGGGTTCAAAAGGCGGCCGAGGGTGAAGCGGAACAGGTTAGTTTGTTTTGAGAAAGGGCGGGCGTATATGAACAAATACCGCAACAAGAAAACCGAATACAAAGGCATCCTCTTTGACAGCACCGCCGAAAAAAATCGCTACCGGGAGCTGGAATTGCTGGAGCGTGCCGGGGAGATTGCGGGCTTGCGGCTGCAGCCCAAATTTGTCCTGATACCAAAATTCACGGCAAAAAGCGGCAAAAGCCGCAGGGCGTCCACATTTACGGCGGACTTTGCCTATGATGAATGGCGGGACGGCAAATGGGCGGCCGTGATAGAGGATGTGAAATCATCCGCGACAGTTAAAAATCAGGGGTATGTTTTAAGGCGAAATCTTTTTGAATTTCAGAACCCGGATATTGAGTTTAAGGAGGTGATAATGTGATAATTTTAAAGCACGGCGACATAAACAAAGCGGATAAGGTTTTGAGATTTAAGTGTCGCTTATGCGGCTGCGAGTTTATGTGTGCAATCGCACAACACGAGGCAAGGCAAGGTTACAGCTATTCTCTTGCGTATGCCTGCCCA
>JAITMW010000035.1 GCA_031277155.1 Clostridiales bacterium
AAAGGCCGCTTGGGCAATATTTTCCAGCGCAAATAGCGTCAGCTCCTCCTCGGTTTCGTCAATTACAAGCCACAGCAGCTCCCGGCCATTATATTCGCCCAGTGATACTGTATCGCCAACAACTGCCGCGGATATGGGGGTTATGCTGGAGGGCCAAATACTTCTGATAGCTGATGTCGCAAAAGGCACAAAAAGAATTATTATGCAGACGACGGGTGCCGCAAATCTTGACAGATTGCTTGGTTTAGCCAGTTCAGCGGTTACTTTCGGACGTTCGTCAATATACATAAGCAAGCCGACTAACAGCGCAGCGAACGCCAAGTCGACAAATTGAATATAAACAAACATGTGTTTAGCCAAATCGGCCTCGCCATTGGCAATCATCTGCACCACTAAGCTGTATGCGGCACTGCCACCAATTCCCAAAAGCAGGATGACAGCCAGCCGCCTGCCATTATGACTTAGATATCGCGCCGACTTTGCCAAAAAAGCCGCTGCAAAAGCCAGCCATAGGGCCGCATTGCCCCAAAAGGTATCGAAGGTCATGCGCACACGCAGCCATGACCAACAGGAAAACCTTTCGGACAGGGTAAGCCGCTGGGCCTCTGGCCCGTAATTGGCAATATACCAGGGCCGTATCATGCCGCTGTGGGCGATGGACATTTGGATATTATCCCAAAGCAGCAAAGGGTGGCGCATATAGAACCACAGCAAATCCAATTTGGAAATTTGTTTGAACTCATCTTCAAAGCCCATTTCACGAAAAGCAGGCGCGGCACCGTCAACATAGCGATTTGTAGAGGCAAAGCGGGCCATTTCCGGCGACAGGCCAAGGGCCGTCAGGTGCCTGCGGGCCGTGTCGTCGTCCACATCTTTAACGATGCCGAAAAATACGGAGTTATAATTGGTATCAATTTCCATCCAATCGGGGATGGCGCGATAGACCAAAATCAGCGGCACAAGGCCCGCAAGGGCGATGAGGAAGATGGGGATGGCGCGGCGAAGTCTGCCTCCGACGTCCGCGGTCAGCACCACTATCACGGCAAAGGCCGCAATCATCACAAAAGCGATGGGTATGTTGATGAATTTGCTCCAGCCAAACATCAGGGCCGCCAAAACCAGCCAAACAAAGGAAAGGGGACTTGTATGCCCCTTGAGGATGCGTATGCCTGATACAATAAGCATCATAAAGGCTAAAATTTGGATGCTTTCGCTGAAAAATGAGTTAAAATAGGCTATGTAGCCTATATCTACCGCGATAAAGATGACAGTCAGTTTTGTCAGCATATCCAAAATGGGATTTTTTAATTGGATTTGCCTAAACAGCCAGTAAATAAGGGCGGCGTATATTACAGCCGTCATTGCGCCTAAGATACCGATTCTGTAGATATCCAGCGGCGCACCTGTGATGCGATTTATCACAAGATTCGCAACAACAGACAGTCTCACAAATAACAGATGTATTGAAGGGTAATTTTCTATGCCTTCGTCCCCGAAAAGTATGCGCCAAGCATTGTCAAGCAGGGAATTGGGCTCCAGAATGATGGTATATCGTTCGATAAAAACAAAGGCGCGATCTTGGACATAATGAGCCAGCGACGAGGCGTTCATAACACGGCCGAAATCGCTTTGGTCGGACATGCCTACGGTTTGGCCCAAAAATAACACTGACAGCATTATTGCCAGTGCCAACAGCGCGAAAAACTCATTGCCCCATCTTCTGTAGAATTCCTTCATTCTAAGAATCTCCTTGTTTTTGCAGATATTCCACCGGATTGCGCAGGTTAAAAATGCGTTCAATTCGGTTTTGCGCGGTATCCACCAGCTTTGTGACGGCACCGGCACCCGCAGCCAGGATTGTTTGCGTTTCTTCCATCATTTGGATATTATACCGACCGGTATAGCCGGGGGCGGCATAGCCCACATTTTCAAAATTGCCAGGGGAATTTTTTTGGCGATACATATAGTATGGCGCAAGGCCCAAGGTCCGCATATAGCGGGCGGAAAGATCCAGCATTGCGCGCATTTGCGACATTTCGGCCTGTGCCAAAATTTCAGGCTCTTGATGCAGCTTAGAAGCGCGTTTTACCGCCAAAGTATGTATGGTGCAGGATTTTGGAGAAAGGGCGGCAATGCCTTCCAAAGTGCGGTTCGCGTCATCCAATGTCTCGCCGGGCAGCCCCAGTATAAGGTCAATATTGATATGGTCGAAACCATGATGCCGCGCCATTTTGTAGGCTTCTATGAATTGGGCGGCGGTATGTTTGCGCCCAATTTTTTCCAAAGTGGCGTCATTTAATGTCTGGGGATTTATGGAAATACGCGATACTCCATGGCGGCGCATAGTCGCGAGTTTCTCGGGGGTTATCGTATCCGGGCGGCCTGCTTCCACGGTGTATTCCATCGCATTGTCTACAGCAAAATTGTCCCCGATTGCGGCAAGGAGCCTTTCAAAATTGGCGTCATCAAGGGCAGTTGGGGTGCCGCCGCCAATGTAAATATTTTCCACATAAATATTGGGGTTATTGCGCCCAAGATGCTCTATTTCCTTGATAAGGGCGGTCACATAGTCATCGGCATATTTTACGTATTTGTCCATCGGATAGGCCGAAAAGGAGCAATAGCGGCAAATGCTGGGACAAAAGGGCACCGCGGCATATATGCTGACCGAGTTCTTCGGGCTTGTACCTGTAATCTCCCGCCGGGCGCGGGCCACATGTGTGCATAGGGCGGCGCGGTCATGCTCCACCAGATAGTAAGTCTTTAGGACGTGCCGCGCCTCCCCCTCTGAAAGCCCGGCATCGAAGAGATTGGCGGCAATTTTGGCGGGGCGTATGCCCGTCAGCAGGCCCCAGGGCGGCCTATGGCCTGTGTGTATTGCCAATACAGTATAAATAGCCAGCTTTGTGGCACGGCATATGCCTTTTGGGTCGCTTTTGTCAATGGGGGCTCTGTAGGATTGCAATATCTCGCCATTTTCATATAGCCGCGCCGTAACGGTCTTGCCCGCATTGCGCACATCAAGGCAAAGCCC
>JAITMW010000145.1 GCA_031277155.1 Clostridiales bacterium
TCAGGGAGATTTGTCTCATTTGATACGCCTTTAGAAAAGGCAATGCTGTCACAGCTGACATTCTTTTCAGCTATTGTCCTCATGTCGTCATTCGGCTCTATGCCTATGATTTTGGCGGCAATATCCTTCCATATTATTGCCGAAAGACCCGTGCCGCAACCTACATCAACAACAATTTCAGGCTCTTTTTTCAGCCATGACAAAATGATTTTGATAATGACCTGCGGCGGAACGGGCCTGTTATCGTGATATGTCCCGGAAACTCCGCTCCATAGTTCATAATTCTTTTCATGCACAATTTTTTGCATATGCTTTTACCTATCCCCTATAGAATGTTGAGCAAACCATTCGTATGCATGTCCGCAAAACAGTTCGCTGTCCAGATAATAGCTGTTATGTACGCCATTTTCAACCTCCACCAGCTTTTTCTCGCAAGTCAGGGATTGAAAGTAGCTGTCAAAATACCTCGGCGGAAAATATCTGTCATGCGGTACTTTAAACACAAGCGTGGGCATTGTGACACTGTTTTTTATTGCGCTGTCCTTTGCTACAAAACATTCCATAAGCGTTTTAAGCATTTTTGTATTTGCCTTGAAAACATCGGGATGCCTCTCCGTCAAAGTTTTGTAGACAGAATCATCTTCCTCGTGTCTGGGGCCTTTATATTTCGGCGGCTTTAGGGGAAATCGCATTTCGGGCAAAAGCCCTAAAATAAAGCACAACGCCTTAACTATGGGGTATGGATAGCCCAGCCCTCCGGCGGTATCTTTATAATTGATACAGGCAAACTGCGCAAAGCTCTTTATTTTGGTGCTTGATGCCGCATAATACTGGGCAAGCATACCGCCAATGCCCGTGTTGCCGTATAAGTGAATATTTGCCGAGAAATTACTTTCGATATACGCCGCAACGGCATCCAAGTCCTCTATTATGGACATACGGGAAAGGTTTTTGGGCTCGCCGCCGCTTTTGCCGGTTCCCGAAAAGTCAAAGGCAAAAATGTTGACATCATATTTAGCGAGAGGCTCGTATGCCGGCTGCACGTCCAAAGTTGAAACAATGGGGGTGTGTGTGACAATTATGTTCATAGCTGTTTTATTCGTTATGTACGCGTTGCAAAACAGGCCGATTCCGCCACTTGGTATTTCGATATGTTCCCATGCCGTCATTCTCTGCCCGCCTCGCTTTCCTGATGCAGCCGATTAACCGCCGTCACCGCAAAGCTGTACGGCCCCAAATAATCCATGGACAGCGGGTGCCAATGCGCGTTGTCATGGTCGCGGACGGCGGGCACTATGGCATAAATGTTTGCGGGATTATTTATATCAACCACGGCTTCCCGGGACGCATAAATCACAAAATATCGCGTGCGCACAAGCTCGTTTTCCTCGGTTTCGGCGTCTTGCCAAAAAATCATGCCGTCTTTTGCGCGCACATCAATTGGCGCGGCGGGTGCCGTACCGCCCAGATGGGTGAAAGCCGGCACCAGCGCGGGATACCGCCAGGCATTTTCCCGCAGGGCCGCCATGGTTTCCGCCAGGCCCGCCTCGCGGCCCGGGCGCGTGTGATTTTGGGCAAATATCATAGAGCCGCGGATATTGGCGTTGCCCAAATTATAATGCTCCTGCCTCAAAAATGTGCGCATACCCTCATCCTGATATTCGGGGCCGTTGCGCCATTTTGGGGGCACATTGCTGCCCACCATGCGATATAGCCCCATGCCGATATACAGATGCACATTGGTATATTCTCCCGCCGAATTGCGAAGTGTGCCCTGTGGCCCAAAATCGTGAATTAGGCGGCTCCACCAGTCGGCAATGGGGCCGTAGGGCGCCGCGGGCAGGTTCCAATCCCAGTAAATCTGCGGGGTGATATAGTCTATGAAGTTTTCGATAATCCAGCGGCGCGTGTCCGCATAGGACGAGTGATAATTGGACCAGGACGTGGTGGAAGCAGAGCCTGTGGCCTCGCTGTAGCCGCCGCCGTCATATCCGGTGGAGCCATCGCCGGAAACCCACACGCCGCCGGGGCTTACGCCAAAGCGCACCCAGGGCGCGGCTTCTTTGATGGCCTCGTTTACCTCGCGTATCAGCATCTCGGTATTTTCGCGGCGCCAGGCTGCGCGGTTTGGCTGCCAAAGGCCGGATATCCAATTGTTTGCGCCGGTGTTATAGCGCGCGGCCACAATATCGTCATTCCATCCGGAAGGATAGAAATAATCGTCAAAATGTATGGCGTCAATGTCATAATTTTCCACAATTTCCATCACGCGCTCCACAATCCACTGCCGCGCGGCAGGCACGCCCGGGTCCAGCACATACCGCCCCTCGCCCTGATGTATGTATTGCCCCAGGGTGGCAAAGATGTTGCCGGGAATCTGCGCCCATTCCGCGCGTATTTCCGCAAGGGACTGCACAGGGCGCCCGGCGGAAGACAAAATTATGCCGTCGCCGCGGGTATAGCTTATAAGCGAGTGTGTGATGCGATATGGGTTAAGCCAGGCGTGAAGCTCCATATTGCGCTCTCGTGCCAAATCTATGGCGGTGCAAAGGGGGTCAAATTCGCGCCCCTGCGAATCCAAAAGCCGCCCCGTAAAGTTGGTTTCGCCCGTCAGCCAGGCCGACCAGGGCACAATTTCAGAATTATAAAAGGCATCGGCGGTGGGGCTTATCTGAAAGATTACGGCGTTCATGCCCAGGGCCGCCATTTCGTCAAAGCGCGCCGTAAGCTCCGCAATTTGCCTGTCCACATGCTGCGGCGTGGTGCCGCGGGCGGAGACGCTGGGCCAGTCTATGTTAATAACGGTGGCAATCCACGCCGCGCGCAGATGGCGCTTTTGCGGCACATCCTCGCCAACGGCAATTGTGGCCAAATATGGGCGATATCGGTTATATGGGTCAATCATGGCATATCGAAATTGCGCGATGGCAAGATTTAGGCGATAAATCTCGGTCAAAATCTGCTCGT
>JAITMW010000033.1 GCA_031277155.1 Clostridiales bacterium
AACAGCCGCGTTTTCGCCAAATCTGGGGCCAATTTCGCCACCTGCCACCAGCGCGCTGTTAAGACTGATGGTCATTAAGGGGTTTGCCCGCAATTCTGCGATAAATTCCGGCGCATAGGCCGAAAACATAATGAGAGCAAGCAGCGCCGCCATGGCCTTCCTGGCCAGTCTTCTTATGTCCTTCATATTTACCTCCCGGGTATATTGTATTGAGCCTGTTTCAAGCTGTCACTTGAGCCCTTCCTGTGTCATCCTGCTGTGTCATCCTCTGTCATCCTGTGCCATCCTCTTGTCATCCTGAGCCATCCTCTTGTCATCCTGAGCGCAGCGAAGGATCTCAC
Source organism: Clostridiales bacterium (assembly GCA_031277155.1). Classification (GTDB taxonomy): domain Bacteria; phylum Bacillota; class Clostridia; order Lachnospirales; family WRAX01; genus WRBK01. The sequence continues at coordinate 342 of JAITMW010000033.1, forward strand.
ATAGCGAGATTCTTCGCTTCGCTCAGAATGACGGCTATGCTCAGAATGACGTCTTTGCTCAGAATGACGGCAGGGTGCTCGTCAAAAAGGGCATCAGATATATTCTACCACATTTTCGATTTTTTTCATATTTTTTGCCTTACAATTATATTACAGTTTTCCTACAATTTTCGCCAAAAAACTTTTTGTGCAAAATTTTTAAAATGCTTATTGAAAATTGCTCCGGATTGTTGTATGATATTTGTTAGAGGCAAAATGCCTTTAACATTATTTTTCAAAGGAGGATTGCATATGGCTTATGTAATCACCGATACATGCATATCCTGCGGTGCATGTCCGCCGGAATGTCCCGTAGACTGCATATCTGAAGGCGACGGCAAGTTTGTTATCGACCCTGACGTTTGCATTTCCTGCGGCGCGTGCGCGCCTGTTTGCCCCGTGGATTGCATAGAAGCAGGGTAAAACCAAGCAAGCACATATTTTCTTGTGAAAACCCTGGCTATATACCATGGCCAAGGGTTTTCGTTTATCGACCTGTTCCAAGAGGGGAGTCCAATGAAAATAGGCATAGACACATCAATGAGCAAATATAACATATACATCATCATGGCCGCGGCGCTGCTTTTGCGCCTGTGGCTGGCCTTTGGGCTGAACCATTGGTCACATCCCACCGACATTGTGGCCTTTGGCGCATGGGCCAATATGCTGGCAAGCAATGGTTTTGCCGCCTTTTATACTCCATACCCCGTGCCTTTTACGGACTATCCCCCCGGATATATGTATATCCTGGCCATGATAGGCAATATTTCGGAGTGGCTGGGCCTTGGCTTCGGCACGCCCGCCCATGGCGCGCTGATAAAGCTGCCCGCCATGATGTTTGACATAGCGACTGTGGCTTTTATCTACAAAATCGCGGTAAATTTCAACAAGCATCGCAACTTTGCCGCCGCCGCCGCGCTGATTTATGCCTTCAACCCCGCCATCATCTTAAATTCTGCCGTTTGGGGGCAGGTGGATTCCATCCACACCTTCTTGCTTGTTGTTTCCATATATTTCATCGGGCGCCGCAAAATGCTGCCCAGCGTGCTGCTGTTTGCCGTCAGCATCCTCGTCAAGCCGCAATCTTTTATATTTGCCCCAATTTACCTGTTTATGTTCTATAAATATATTATCGGCGAAAATCTTCCAGAATTTAACCCCCAAAAAAATTGGCAGCGTTTCAGGCGGCTGGCGTTGTACGGCCTTGCCTGTTTCGCGCTTATGGCGCTGCTTATCCTGCCTTTTATCGACTTTTCCGCCCTGCCTGCTGTTCCTCCCGTGCTGACCCAATATATAAGCACCTTCACCACATATCCCTTCATCACGCACAATGCCTATAATTTCTGGGCGCTGTTGGGCTTAAACACCGCGGATTTAACCCTGAGCTTTAACATCCTCGGCTTCGGCTTTCTGGCCATCCTCACCGCCTTTGCCATCTATCTGCTGTCAAAGAAAAACGACGTGGGCCACATCTTTTTGGTGGGCGCCGTCCTCATCATCGGCACCTTCCTGCTTTCCATCAGGATGCACGAGCGTTATAACTTCCCCGCCATGGTGATGCTGCTTTTGGCCTATGTCTCCCTGCGGGACAAACGGCTGCTTTGGGCATATGCGGGCTATTCTGCGGCGCAATTCCTAAATAATTTTGATGTGCTGCTTATGTCCCTCAATGGCTTCAACCGGGCGCAGATTGAGTACAGCGCGGTGATTTTCGCCATCCCGATTGTGGCCATATCAATTTATGTGGTATACCTGGCCGTAAGGATGTTTGCCAAAAAGCGAAAACAGGCCGCGCCCAAGACATCCGCGCTTCTCACAAAGCGCAGGGATATTGTGGTTTGCGCCGCAATTACTGTGTTTTACGCCATCTTTGCCTTTACGAATTTGGGCAACGCGCAATCGCCCCAAAGCCGCTTTGACGGGGCGATAAACGAGGCTGTGGTGGTGGACTTCGGCGCGACGCAAGACCTCACAATCGTCCAGCATATGCTGGGTGCGCGGAATGACCAGACCTTCATCCTGGAATTCTCCATGGATATGATAAATTGGCACGACAGCTTCCATTTTGCAATTCCCAACACCTTCGCCTGGGATTTTCACGAGACAATCGGCATACGGGCCCGCTTTGCGCGCATCACGCCCACCTCCCATAATTTTATTGTGCAGGAAATGGGCTTTAGGGATGCCGGCTTTAACTTGGTGCCCGTAAATGTGGTCTCCGCCACGGGCCATCAGCTTTTTGACGAGCAGCATCTGGTGCCCGCACAACTGCGGGACTATATGCACAGCGCATATTTCGACGAAATTTATCATCCCCGCACGGCATATGAATTTATACACAATATGGAAGTTTATGAATGGACCCATCCGCCGCTGGGTAAGGTTATCATGTCCTGGGGCATACAAATTTTCGGCATGACGCCCTTTGGCTGGCGTTTTGCCGGGGCTTTCTTCGGCGTACTGATGCTGCCGCTGATATATGCCTTTGCCAAGGCCCTTTTTGCCAAAAGCGAAAATTCTACGCTGTGGGCGGCTTTTGCCACCTTCGTCTTTGCCTTTGATTTTATGCATTATGCCCAGACGCGCCTGGCCACAATCGACACCTATGTGGTGTTTTTCATCATGGGCATGTATTATTTCATGTATCGATACAGCCAAATGAACTTCTTTCGCGAAAAGCTGTCAAAAACCCTGTGGCCCCTGCTTTTTTGCGGCATCTTCCTGGGGTTGGCGGCGGCAAGCAAATGGCAGGGGCTTTACGGCGCCTTTGGCATCGCCGTCATATTCTTTTGGGTGCTGGCGCAAAGATATCTGGAATACAGGCGCAAGACGAAGGACGGGCGCGGCAAAGAGGGCCTTTGGGACAGGGACATCGGCGTATATGCAAACTTCTGGAAAAAGGCCGTCATTACATGCGCCGCCTGTGTGGGCTTTTTCATCGCCATTCCCGTGATAATCTATGTGCTAAGCTATATCCCCTATTGGAACACGGGATATTTAAGCATGAACATCCACACGGGCATAATTGACGCCGAAATGGGCTTTTTGCAAGCAGTTTGGCAAAACCAGCTGGATATGTTTAATTATCACGCCGGCCTGGATGCGGAACATGCCTTTGCCTCGTCATGGTGGCAGTGGATAATCAATTATCGCCCCATCTTCATCTATGCCAACAGCGTAGGCGTGCCCCACGGGCTGGCCCAGGGCATTTCGTCCTTCGGCAATCCGCTGGTGTGGTGGGGCGGCATCGCGGCGCTGATATACTGCGTCTATGCCGGCATAAGGCGCAAAGACAAGGTCGCAATCTTTTTGGTAATTGCGTGGCTTTCACAAATTTTGCCCTGGGTTTTTGTGCCGCGCATCGCCTGGATTTATCATTATTTCCCCAATGTGCCGTTTATTGTGCTTATGCTGGCCTATGCCCTAAAATCCAGCCGCGTCTTTGAAAATAAGTTCTTCACCACATTTTTCGGAAACCGCAAAAATGTGGCCATGGCCTTTGCCATAGCCTGCTTTGGGCTGTTTGTGCTGTTTTATCCCGTGCTGACGGGCACACCCATCAGCCGCGAATTTGTAGAAACCTATTTACGCTGGCTGCCCTCCTGGGTGCTGCTGGTATAATCTTTGCTTCTGCCCGCAATGGAGATGACCGCCACGCTGATAATAATCAAGGCGCCCCCAAGGGCCCTGAGAGGCGTCAAAATCTCGGATAAAATAATCACGCCAAAGGCAATGCCCGTAATCGGCTCCAGGCACGATACCAATGAGGCCGTTGACGGCCCCGCCTTTATGACGCCCAATTGGAAAAATGTCACCGCGAATATCGAAACCAGCACCGAAATCAAGAAGGCATAAAACCACGCCATGGGCGTAAGGGCAAATGTCAGATGGCCGGAAGCAAGGCCGAAAACAAGAGACCCTATGCTGACCATAACACACAGATAAAAGGTGATGGTTAAATAGTGCAGCCTATGCAAATCCGAGCGTCCCAAGGCCAAAATATAGGCTGCCAGGCTTACGCCCGACAAAAAGGCCAGCACGATGCCTGTTGGGCCCGTCCTTGTGACGGCCTCCATCAAGAGCAAAACCCCCGTCATAACAAGGGCCAGCGCAACCCATTTGTGTGCCTGCATCTTTTCGCGGAAAAAAAGCGCGCTTGCAAGCACGACCAGGGCAGGATTGATAAAATGTATGGTGACGGCAAGGCCCACATCAATATAATTGAAAGACGAATACAGCAAAATCGCCGTTAGCGAGGCAAATATGCCGCATATCAGCATTTGCTTCACTAAGTCCCCGGGAATTTTAAACGGGATTTTTTTGATTTTTATTATCAGGGCCAAAAGGGGCAGGCTTATCACAGCCCTTAAAAAGACCATTGTGATGCCGTTTGCGCCGCCTTCAAAGGAGAGCCTTGCCAATATGGGCGTAAAGCCAAAGATGCCTGATGCCAGTATCATGAAGACAATGCCTTTAGACTTTGAGTGCATCGTAAAACCCCCACATTATTTTGCGACTTCAGCCGACGCGCCCTTCCCCGCCAGCACATAACCCAGCACCAGCCCAACAACCAGCCCGCCGATATGCGCCGCGTTGCCCACATTGGGCATATCCGGAATTTGGTTCATGGTAAAGCCCATCAGGATGCCCACCGCAATCATCACGCCCAGCACCCCCGCGCGGAAGTTTTCCACATTTTGCTTGCGCAATATGGTAAAGGCAAACAGCGCGCCAATCATCCCATATATCGCTCCGGACGCGCCGGCCCCCAGGGCATGTTCGCTGGCCAGCGCCATGGCCAAATTTCCCGCTATGCCGCTTGCAAAATAAATCACCAAAAATTTCACATGGCCAAAATATCTCTCCGCCCTCATGCCAAAAAGTGTCATGGACAGGGTGTTAAATATCAGGTGCATAAAGCCTATATGTAAAAAAATGGGTGTTACCAGCCGGTGATATTCGCCAAAGGTGAAGACCAGATGATATGAAACAGCCCCAAACCTTATCAGCGTTGCCGTGTCGGTAGAGCCGCCGCTAAGCTCCATCAGCAAAAATATAAGCGCGTTTATGGCCAATATCCCATAGCACAATATGGGATGCTTTGCCACGGGTTGGGCAAATCTGGACGGCGCAGCCGCCACGCCGGTCCCCTTTAAGGCCCGCTGAATTTTCGCCAACGCCCCGTCCAAATTATGCGGCTGCCCCGTGTTGCGCAATATGCGCAGGCCCGCCGTGTCTGCGCCATAATACACATCATATTTCGACATCATCATAAATTCGCCCTGGCCGTCAATCATCTTTTCAATTTCCCTGACATCCCCGGACAAATCCCCCGCAAATATGTTAAATATCACTGTGTGCCGCATGTCAAAACGCTGCGCGATGGCGGCCGCGCACCTGTCCACAGCCTCTTTAAGCCCCGCAAAGCCTGCAATGCCCGCCGTATGGGCCTCATATACCGCATAAAAATAAGCCATGGCACCCGAAATTTTGCCCCAAAGGCAAAATCTTCCGCTCCATGGCTCATAGGCGGGAATATCTATCTTCTCATACCCCGCCGCCTGCATAATATTCGCAAAATTCTTTTGAAAATCCGTGTATGTCATCCCATGTCATCCTTTGTGTAATTCGGTTTATAATATAAACGCCAGCCCATACAGCATCACAACGCCCGGTATGCCCAAAAACGCCACAACGCCCATGGTCAGCACATTTATGCCCACGGCCGCCGCCGCACCAAAGCCCCCAAGCACAAAATTGATGGCCGCAATTGAAACAACGCCCGCGGCCGCGCGCGCGCCAAAGGCCGCCACGCGCCGCATCTTGTTGTTGATTACCATAATGCCAAACACCGCCAAAATGCCTATGGCCGCCCATATTATAAGCTGGCTGTCCATATTTTGCAAAAAGCCCATGACGTCCCCCCACCGGTTCTAAAACACTTTTCTAAAAGATTTTGCCGACTATCCCCTTGTCCTTACACTGCCGCAAATAAAATTTATATCGCATGTTTACGGCGTTCATTTCATAAATATAGCTGTCTATCAGCACCGGGTCCGTCACCAAATCCAGGGAGCTGTAAATGGAGTCCAAATCCTTTTTTAGCTGCGCCAGCGCCGCCAAAATGATAACATCCTCGCCGCTTTGCTCACTTTTATTTTTGGCCGTCGGCCTTAGCTTTTTTTTGGGCTTGTCTGCTGCAACAAAGTCATATGTTTGTGCGCTCATGCTTTTCCCTCCTACATTATACATGCTATATAAAATATAGTCAGGAATTTTCAATTATATTCCAAATTTCCAATTTTTGCTATTTTTGGCGCCTCTTAATGAAAAATTTGCTCTCCTCGCCCTTAATCAGCCTGCCGATATTCTTCCGATGCGTAAAATATCCCAGCGCGGCAATGACCCACACCACAATTATAATGGGCATTTCGTCAAAAATCACCGTGGTCGCCACCGCAAAGACCAAAAGCCCAAGCAGCGACGCCAGCGACATATATTTCACAGTCACAAGCATAACAATACCCACGCCCGCCGCAATGGCCAATACCCGCCAATCAAACATCAGCGCCAGCCCCAGCGTGCTTGCAATGCCCTTGCCGCCGCGAAACTTAAGGTAAAACGGGAAGTTGTGCCCCAGTATGACCCCAAGCCCCGTCAGCAGCCCCGGCAGATATTCTATGCCCACCATGCCATAAACGCGGCCATGAAACACATAATTAGCCAGCATGATGGCCGCCACGGCCTTGGCCACATCCAAAAGCAGCACCAGTCCCCCGGCCTTTGCCCCCATCACCCG
>JAITMW010000049.1 GCA_031277155.1 Clostridiales bacterium
GTAACCCTTGAAGATTTCGGTCTGACATATCCCCTCACAGTTGAAGATTTGGTTGACAATTGGGAGAAGGTAAATGCATTGTGGAATGTTTTTGACCTTAGTGAACAAACCTTTATTCATCATGCCGCACCTCACGGCGGTCCAGATGTAAACAGCCGGGATAACGAACCAACCACTACCAACGAATAACCAACCACGGGGCATCGGCTGAATTGGCATATGCCCTTGCAGCGGCTCTGCAAACGCTTCACCGGTGGTGTCCTGTGCTTTCGCTTTGCGACAGTGACCGAAAGTCAGTTTGCCGCAGGCCAACCACAAAGGCAGTCTACAGGCGACCTTTAAACGGAATCCGGAGGCTGTGCTGGCGATGATAGCGGAGCAAGCCTATTGATTCCGCACCATTTCGCCCAATGCTCTTATGCGCTTGCCCATTGTGGTCAGCACCACCAGCTGTACGGCGGCATTGGGCAAAAAGGGCAGCACAACAGCGACAAAGGCCGTGGGCAGGCTGTTTTGTGTGACGGCGGCAAAATATAGCATACCGGCCAGGAAATTTATGACAAGGGCGGAGATTGCGCCAAGAAACAGCAGGGGCGGGCGGCCCTTTTTTGCTGCCAGGCCCACCAGGGTGGCCATAATGGGGAATGACAGGATAAAGCCGCCCGAAGGCCCCGCGATATGGCCTATGCCGCCGCCAAAGAGCGCAAAAACAGGCGCGCCGGCGGCACCCAGCAGCACATAGACCACCACGGCCATGGTGCCGCGCTTTGCGCCCAGCACAATGCCCGCCAGCATAATAGCCCAAGTTTGCAGGGTTTGCGGCACAGGCCCCAAGGGTATGGCAATTTGCGCGCAAATCGCGATAAAGGCCGCGAAAATGGCCATGCGGCAAAGGTCGCTGTTGGAAATATCATGTTTTTTTATCATATCGGCACCAAACAACCCCCGACAAGCATTGAATTGTCGGGGGTTGTTGCTATGCAGCCGACAGGACTTGAACCTGCACGGGAAATCTCCCACAAGATCCTTAGTCTTGCGCGTATACCAGTTCCGCCACGGCTGCGACATGTAGCATTATATCATTTTGGGCAGGGAAATGTCAAGGGGAAATTTGAATTGGGCGAATTTCGCAAAAGTGCTTGCAAAATGCGGCATTGTGTGGTAGAATATCAGGGCTATGTGCAAAGCTGCAAAGCCGATATTAGGAAATTGGGGTTCCTCGGCCGTTTCTTGATATACGGGACAATAATATTTTTTAGGAGGAGAAAGAAAGATGGCAATTGACAAAAAAGCAATTGTTGAGAAATTTGGCAGAAGCCCCGAAGACACGGGCTCGCCTGAGGTGCAGGTGGCGCTTTTGACAGAGCGCATAAATCATCTGACAGAGCATCTGAAGATTCATAAAAAAGACCATCACTCCAGGCGCGGCCTTTTGATGATGGTTGGACAAAGGCGCGGCCTTTTGGATTATATCATGAAAAAAGATATTGAGGGCTATCGCAATTTGATTGCGGCTCTTGGTATCAGGAAATAAAAACGGCGGGCAACGCCCTACAGGAGAAAAACATGTATAGAACTTATGAATTAGAATTGGCCGGCAGCCTTTTAAAAGTCGAGGTTGGCCGCGTTGCGGAGCTGGCCGGCGGTGCCTGCGTTGTGCGCTATGGCGATACGGTGGTGCTTTGCACGGCCACGGCATCAGAAAAGCCCCGGACAGGCATTGATTTTTTTCCGCTGTCTTGTGATTATGAAGAAAGGCTTTATGCCGTGGGCAAGATTCCCGGCGGCTTCATCAAGCGCGAAGGCAGACCAACGGAAAACGCGGTGCTTAGCTCCCGTTTGATAGACAGGCCCATAAGGCCCCTTTTCCCCGACAATATGCGCAATGATGTGGCGGTGGTGGCCACTGTGTGGTCTGTGGACCAAGACCACGCCCCCGAAGTTGCCGCGATGATAGGCGCAAACATCGCCCTTGCCATATCCGACATACCTTTTGGCGGCCCTGTTGGCTCTGTTAATATGGGTCTGGTGGACGGCGAATTGATTGTTAATCCCGATGCCCAGCAGCGGGAAAACAGCCTGCTGGCGCTGACTGTTTCATCCACGAAAAATAAGGTGATGATGATTGAGGCGGGCGCTGATGAAGTGCCCGAAGATGTGATGTACAAGGCCATTATGCGCGCCCACGAGGAAAATGTGCGCATTGTGGAATTTATCGAAAGCATCGCCGCCATAGAGGCAAAGCCCAAGCGCGAATTTGAAAAGATTGAGATACCGGCGGAGATTTTTGACGCTGTGAAGGATTTTGTAGGCGACGCGCGCATGGAGGCCGCCGTCTTTTTTGACCAAAAGCAGCTGCGCGACGCGGCTGTGGGGCAGATAAAAGAAGAGGCCACAGAGGCTTTGGCGCCCAAATTTGCCGATATGGAGCCCGAAGAGGCCGCAAAGTGGATAAACGAGGCAATTTATAAATTCGAAAAGCAAACCGTGCGCCGCATGATTTTAAAGCAGTCCAAACGGCCCGACAATCGCGGGCTTGACAAAATACGCAGGCTTCATTCCGAAGTGGACGTAATTCCCCGCGTGCATGGCTCCGCAATTTTTGCCCGGGGCCAGACACAGGTGCTGACAGTCACTACTTTGGCATCCATGAGCAATGTCCAACGTCTGGACGGCCTGGATTTGGGCGAAGAAATGAAGCGTTATATGCATCATTACAACTTCCCCAGCTTTTCTGTGGGCGAAACGCGCCCATCCCGCGGCCCCGGCCGCCGCGAAATTGGCCATGGCGCCTTGGCGGAGCGCGCGCTGCTGCCCGTTTTGCCGCCGGAAGAAGATTTTCCGTATGCCATCCGCCTTGTGTCCGAGGTGGTCAGCTCCAACGGCTCCACCTCCCAGGCCAGCGTATGCGGTAGCTCCCTTTCCCTTATGGCGGCGGGTGTGCCCATAAAGCGCGCCGTGGCGGGCATTTCCGTGGGCCTGATAACCGACGACGATGGGGCCGGCGACTATGTCCTGCTCACCGACATCCAAGGCATTGAGGACTTTTTCGGTGATATGGACTTTAAAGTGGCCGGCACAACCCAGGGCATCACCGCCATACAAATGGACATCAAGATTGACGGCTTGACCCCCGAAATCATCAAGGCTTCGCTGGAGCAATGCCGAGATTCGCGCATTGTGATTCTGGAAGAATCCATGAACAAAGCCATCGACACACATCGCCCGCAAATTTCGCAATATGCGCCCAAAATCGTTATGGTGCAAATCGACCCCGACAAAATGGGCGAAGTTATTGGGCCGCGCGGCAAGGTCATCCATCGCATCATCGAAGAATGTGGCGGCGAAAAGCTGGAAAACGGCGGCATAACCATAGACACCATGGACGACGGCAAAATTTATGTGGTCGGCTATGATATGGACAATATCCAAAAGGCCGTTGACATCATCAACACCATTGTGTTGGAGCCCGAGGTAGGCAAAATCTACAACGGCAAAGTTGTGCGCATCATGGATTTTGGCGCCTTTGTGGAAATCGCGCCCGAAAAAGACGGGCTTGTGCATATTTCGCAATTGTCCATGGGACGCCTTGATAAAGTGGAAAATGCCGTAAAAATCGGCGATATGATTGACGTTAAACTTATGGAAATTGACGACCAAGGCAGGCTTAACTTCTCGCACAAGGCCACATTGCCCGGCGTAAAGCCCGAGGACCTTGTTGTGAAAAGGCCGCCCAGACCGTCCAGACCCGGCGGCGGCAGACCCCCCGGCGGCGGCGACAGAGGGCGCAAACCCGAAGGCAGGAGGTAGGGGCGGCGTGTAGGGGCGGCGTCATGCCGCCCCGTCCCCACACAAAATGGGCTTTTTTATACAACAATTGGAAGACGCAAAAGACCTGCCGTTGCCGCAATATATGACAGAAGGCGCGGCAGGCATGGATTTATGCGCCCATGTTCATGGCGAATTGGTGATAAGGCCGCGCCAAAGGGTGGCCGTGCCCTGCGGCTTCAAAATGGCCATGCCCACTGGTTATGAAGCGCAAATTCGCCCCAGAAGCGGCCTTGGCCTAAAGCACGGCATATCCATGCCCAACGCCCCCGGCACAATTGATGCGGACTATCGCGGCGAAATCAGCGTATTGCTGATAAACCACGGCGACGAGGACTTTGTAATACGCCGCGGCGACAGAATTGCCCAGATGATAATCAACAAAATAGAGCGCATAGATTTTCAGCATGTCAAAGACCTGCCCAAAAGCCAACGCGGCGACGCCGGTTTTGGCTCAACGGGCTTGGCGCAAGAAAAAAATCTTGACAAATTGGGCAATATATGATATAATCACTCTTCGTGTAACAGCCGCACGGCAATAGGCCATAATCCGCTTGTAAGCGAGCCTATGCCGGCGAGCATAATTGAAAGAAGGTATAAAATATGTACGCAATTATCGAAACAGGCGGCAAACAGTATAATGTGCGCGTAGGCGACGCCATCAAAGTGGAAAAGCTGGACGCAAACCCCGGCGAAATCATAACTTTTGACAAGGTCCTTTTGGTTTCGGCTGACGGCGCATCCAAAATAGGCACGCCATATCTAGAAGGCATCTCCGTCACGGCCTCTGTGACAGACCAAGGCAAGGCCAAAAAGGTTGTCGTCTACAAATATAAGGCCAAAAAGGGATATCGCAAGAAAAAAGGCCACAGGCAACCCTTCACCAGCCTTAAAATCGAAACCATAAGCCGCTAATGCATCAATGATTAAGGTATTGCTGTATTACAACAAAAATCAGGATATATATCGCTTCAAGGTGCTAAATCACGGCCAAGACATTGTGTGCGCCGGCGTTTCCGCCCTTGTCATAACCTGCGCCAACTTCATCCAAAGCCAATTTAATCTGGATGTGGTGCAAAAACACAGGGACACAGGCTATATCGACTTTGAAATCGGCGAGATAAAGCGCGGCGGCCGCAACCATGCCGCAAATCTCATCATAGACAACATGGTCTTTGGCCTGCGCCTGATAGAAGAAAGCTATGGCGATGATATCCAAATACACACGAAGCATGAATGAAAGCGAGGTGCAAAACAATGCTAAAAATGAATTTGCAATTTTTTGCCAGCAAAAAGGGTGTTGGCTCCTCCAGAAACGGTCGAGAATCCGCCTCAAAACGCCTGGGCGCAAAGCGCGCCGACGGCCAAATTGTGCGCGCCGGCAACATCCTATACACCCAGCGCGGCACAAAAATACACCCCGGCAACAATGTGGGCCGCGGCAACAACGACAATCTCTTTGCCCTGGTGGACGGCCGCGTCCGTTACGAACGAATGGGCCGCGACAAAAAAAAGGTCTCCGTATATCCCGTTGCATAATAGACCTGTTCGGAAACCCTGTCGAACCAATTTTTTCAAAGCGGCAAGGTGGCAGGGATTTTCCCCGGTTTTGGGAAAATTCCCGAGAGCCGTAGCGAG
>JAITMW010000052.1 GCA_031277155.1 Clostridiales bacterium
ACATTGCGCCGCAAAATGGGCAATGTGTCCACCCAGGAGTTTAACGAGCAGGTGACGGACATGCTGGCCAAAACCGGCAAAAATTCGGAATTTGTAGACGCCATTGTTTCTATGAGATAACCACAACGAAAGGACGCGAAAAGATGAAATTTTCACAAATGCCATACAAAAGGCCGATCTATGAAGAGCTTGACGCAAAGCTCCAAGATTTGCTGACGCGTTTTAAAAACGCAAGCAGCGCGGAAGAATGTTTTGCGGTTTACAAAGAATATGACGATTGCCGCATCGAATTTGACACCACAAGCAATTTGGCCTATATCAGAAATACCTTGGACACCACCGACGAATTTTACGACGCAGAAATTAAATTTTGGGACATGACAGAGCCAAAGCTGGAGGAGGTTATCCAAGAATTTGCGGCGGCGCTGCTTGCTTCGCCGTTTAGGGCCGAGATGGAGGCCAAATGGGGTTCTCTTATGTTTCTCAACGCGGAAATAGAGCTTAAAACATTTAAGCCCGAAATTGTATCGGATTTGCAAGAGGAAAACGCCCTTTGCACGAAATATGACAAGCTGATTGCCTCTGCCCAGATTGATTTTGACGGCAAAACCCTTACTTTGGCCGAAATAAAGCCATATTACGAAAAGCCGGACCGCTCTGTTCGCAAAGCGGCTGTGGAAGCCGCCGCAAAATGGTATATGGGCAATGCCGGGCAGCTGGATGAAATATTTGACAAGCTGGTGAAGCTGAGAACAGGTATGGCCAAAAAGCTGGGCTATGAAAATTTCATAGAGCTTGGCTATTACCGCAATTGCAGAAATTGCTATGACAAGGACATGGTGGCGAAATTCCGCGAAGGGGTGGCAAAGCATATCGTCCCCATTGTCACAGCGCTGAAAAAGGAGCAGGCCCGGCGCATAGGTGTGGATACCATAAAATATTATGACCAGGATTTTGAATATCCCGACGGCAACGCGGCGCCCAAGGGCACGGCAGACGACATTTTTGCCCATGCCAAAAAAATGTATCACGAGCTATCGGGGGAGACGGCGGAGTTTATTGACTCTATGCTGGAAAACGAGCTTTTTGACGTGCTGACGCGCCCGGGCAAATCTGCCGGAGGATATTGCCATGTCCTTCCCAAATATAAGGCGCCCTTTATTTTCGCTAATTTCAACGGAACCTCCGGCGACATTGACGTTTTCACCCATGAGGTTGGCCATGCCTTTGCGGTGCATCTGGCGCGGGATATTTACCCTACGGCCCTTCAGGATTATCCGCCGGAAACAGCCGAAATACACGCTATGGCAATGGAATTTTTTACCTGGCCTTGGATGGAGGGCTTTTTTGAGGAGCAAACCGACAAATATTACAATACTCACCTTTCAAGCACATTGACATTTTTGCCTTATGGAGTAATGGTGGACGAATTTCAGCATCGCATCTACCAAAATCCGGACATGACCCCCGCCCAGCGCAATGAATATTGGCTGGAGCTGGAGGCAAAATACAGGCCGTGGCTTGACCAAGAGGATGTTCCGTTTTATGGCGAGGGCCGCCGCTGGCAAGCCCAATTGCATATCTATTCTGCCCCGTTTTATTATATCGATTATTGCCTGGCGCAAATCATCGCGCTTGGCTTTTGGATGCAAAATCAAGAGGCGCCCAAGCCCGCCTGGGAAAAGTACAGGCGGTTGGTGGGCCTTGCCGGCACAAAGACCTTTGTAGAGCTGATTGAAGATGCGGATATGCCAACACCTTTTGTGTCTGATAATATCAAGGCTGTGGCCGATGCCGCCACTGCTTGGCTGAATAATCGCTAATTTTTATATTCGCCCTTCCGCGTCACAAAGAAAATTCGCGCATCGTCCGGCTTTGGTGCGTCAAATGTCAGTTCGCCATAATGTGCTAAATATTCCAAGTCTGCGCCCGCCAGCGCAGACTTTATTTCGTCCGCGCCATAGGCCCGCTGCAAATGCGCCTCCTCAAAGCGGCGATAAAACGCCCCGTCGCCGTCTTTCACAAAAAATGTAATGTAATATTCGTTGATTTTTGACTGCGGGTCATAGCAATTTTCCCATATGTACGCGGCATTTTCATCGGTGCCGGCAAATATATTGTCCGCCAGCATATTTTGGTATTTATGCCGCGAATTAATATCAAAAACAAACAGGCCGCCGGGGTTGAGATAATTATGCGCCAGGGCGAACACGCGAGACAGGTCTGCCGGGTCTTTCAGATAATTCAGGCTGTCGCACATGCAAATTATGGCGTCCACAGTGCCATAAAGCTCGAAACTGCGCATATCCTGATGCAAAAACAGGATGCCCGTGCCTTTTTGCGCCGCCACGGACAGCATTTCGGCGGAGGCGTCCACGCCAATCATGTCATAGCCCCGCCCTGCCAGCACATGCGTCAAATTGCCTGTGCCGCAGGCCAAATCCAGCACCAGCTTTGGCGCCGCCCCATGGGCCCGCCAAATTTCTTCGATATAGTCCGCCCAATCCTCATAGGGCGCGTCGATAAAATCATCATACACATGGGCAAAATCTCTGTAAATGTCCATGCGATACCCCTCCCCTTCATCCCGACCGGGCATCCCTGCGCCGCTTTGCCAAAATGCCGCCGATGCGCCCGCTTTCTTTGGCTGTTAAAGATTTCCATCCTGTCGCCTCAACCTTGTCCGCCAGCCCCAATTCCGCCGCAATCTCATATTTCATGGCATCCTTTTCCTTCATGTTATACCTCCGCATAAAAAATGTCAATATAAAAATTTTGCCCCGCAATTTGGGCTTTTATTTTTGGGTGGGATAGTATATAATGGAATTAAACCCTTAAAGGAGGTGCCAAATTGAGAAAGGTAAACCTGGCCATCGTGGGCGCAACGGGCATGGTGGGAGAAAAGCTCGTTGAAATTGTGCAAAGCCGCAATCTTCCTTGCGCTGATGTATATTTTTATTCATCCGGGCGCTCGGCGGGCACAAAGCTGCAATTTCGCGGCGAAACCCATGTGGTGGAAGAATTGACCCAAGCGTCT
Source organism: Clostridiales bacterium (assembly GCA_031277155.1). GTDB lineage: Bacteria > Bacillota > Clostridia > Lachnospirales > WRAX01 > WRBK01. The sequence goes on from JAITMW010000052.1 coordinate 3,038, forward strand.
TTTGACAGACCAATTGACATTGCTCTGTTTTCCGCGGGGGGAGCGGTTTCCGGGCATTATGCGCCCATTTTGGCGGCCCGCGGCGGCGTGGCCATCGACAATTCCTCGCGCTTTCGCATGGACCCCGCCGTTCCTTTGATTGTGCCGGAGGTAAATCCCTGGGATGTTTTCAAGCACAAGGGCATCATCGCAAATCCCAATTGCTCTACGATACAGGCGGTGGTGGCGCTTTCGCCGCTGCATCGCGCCCTGGGCATCAGGCGCATCATTTATAATACCTATCAGGCCGTGTCAGGCGCGGGCATGGCAGGCGTGAAGGACTTGCAAGACGGCCTGCGCGGGCGGCCGCCGCAAAAATTCCCGCATCCCATTGCCGACAATGTCCTGCCCCAGGTTGATAAATTTACAGAAAATGGATATACCGCCGAAGAGATGAAAATGATAAACGAGACACGCAAAATCCTTGGCGCACCGGGGATGAAAATCTCTGCGACATGCGTGAGAGTGCCTGTTTTCAACGGCCACAGCGAAAGCATAAATGTAGAATTTGAAAATATATTTGAGATAGAAGATATTGAAAAAATCCTGTCGGACGCGCCGGGCGTGGTCTTGCAAAATGGGGCGGGGCAATATCCAATGGCCATCACAGCCAGCGGCACCGACCATGTATATGTGGGCCGCATAAGGCGCGATGAGGGCGCAAACGCCATAAACATGTGGGTTGCGGCGGACAATTTGCGCAAGGGCGCCGCGACAAACACCGTGCAAATTGCGGAATTGCTGTTGCAACGAGGAATCTAGACAAAATCACTTAGGGGGAAAAATTATGACAGTTTTTACAGGGGCCGGCACGGCCATAGTCACGCCGTTTAACGCCGAAAATCAGGTGGACTGGGGCGTTTATGCCGATTTGATAGAATTTCAAATTGCAAACGGCGCGGATGCCATAGTTGTATGCGGCACCACGGGCGAGGCCGCCACGCTTACATATGAAGAGCGGCTGGAATCTGTGCGCTTTGTCGTCAAGCAGGCGGCGGGGCGCGTGCCCGTAATTTCGGGCGGCGGCAGCAATTCCACAGCCAACAGCATACGCCTGTGCCTGGACGGGCAAGAGGCCGGGGCCGACGCGCTGCTGTGCGTTTCGCCGTAT
>JAITMW010000115.1 GCA_031277155.1 Clostridiales bacterium
ACCAAAAACACCGCCGCGGGCATAATGTCCGCGGCGGTGTTTTTGTTGAAATAAGACACTTTATGTGTTATAATGAACCCTCCTGCATGGAGGTGGTTATTGCCGACCGTCATTGCTGCTCTATCCATGCGTTATAATCACTTCTGGCTTTAAGTAATTTGTTGATACAATCACAATTTTGGCCTCTTGGCCCCCTGTCCTTCAGGGCCGCTGCTGCTCCGCCGTAATGCATGTTAAATGTTATTGCCGCCTCGGGCGCCAGCAAGCGAAAATTGCCTCTGTCAAGAGTCTCTCCAAGCGGGACGCTGTTTCCTTCCCATATAAACTGCCTACATGCGCTGCATAAGTCACGGCTGCTAAGGATTTTGGGCGAATCATCAGACCTAATTGTCTTTTTCATAAAATCCCTCCGTCTCTATTTTGATTCTGGACTAATATTAGTACTATTATATCATTTACTTCCTGTAGAATCAAGAGAAAAATGGACTTGTTTTAGTCCGCAGGGAGGTCGTGATGGTACAAAAGATAAAACATAACGGCGAGATACATATTGGCGCCAATATACGGCGGATACGCAGGGCGCGGGGCATTGGGCAGACGCAATTGGTGACGCGCTTGCAGCTTTTGGGTGTGGATATCACAAGGGAGGCGCTGGTGAAGATAGAGCGGGGCATACAGCATGTGCAGGCATCCCAGCTGCGGGGCATAAGGGATGTATTGGAGACGACATATGATGAGTTGTTGCGGGAGGGGGATGCCACCCCGGGCTGAAGCCCACCACCCCGGGCTGAAGCCCACCCCTCCAAGGAGGGGAATGCATGGGGATTGATTTGCGTCGGATTATGAGGTATAATGGTTTTAGGTGATTGGCATGACGATTAGTGAGATAAAGCGCGTGCTTGAGGATGCCCCGCCCGGACAGCTGCCGGAGGTTTGGCCGCAATTTGAGGGCGATGGGCGCGCGGGCGTGAAAAAGCTGGTTGAATATTACAAAAAGTGGTATAATAAATGGGGACAAGAGGAAGCGCGGTGCCGAGGGATGCTGGCCTTTGAGGCGCGATATGCGGCACGGGGCTTTGTGCGCATTTGCGGTGTGGATGAGGCAGGCGCGGGGCCGCTGGCGGGGCCTGTGGCGGCCGCGGCCGTGATTTTGCCCGAGGGGTGCATCATACATGGGCTGGATGATTCTAAAAAGCTGACGGCCAAGGCGCGCGGGCGGCTGTATGACGAGATTTTGGATGTGGCCGTGGCATGGCATGTGGCCTTTGTTGACAATGTTGAAATTGACGAGGCCAACATTCTTCAAGCAAGGCTTCGCGCGATGGAAAGGGCGGCCCGCGGGCTTGCACCCGCCGCCGATTTTGTTTTGGTGGATGGTGTGAGAAGCCCTGATTTTGGGGTGGCCTGCGCGGCCATACAGGGCGGCGATTCCCTTTCGGCGTCCATTGCGGCGGCCAGCGTGCTGGCCAAGGTGGCGCGGGATAAAATTATGCTGGACTATCATGAAATTTATCCGCAATATGGCTTTGACAGCCACAAAGGCTATGGCACGGCGCGGCATATGGCGGCCATTGAAAAATATGGGCCGACGCCCATACATAGAAGGACGTTTTTGGGGTGGTATTATGATTAATATCGTTGGAACTGAAGGCACCAAACCTGAAAGCACCAAGCCTGTCCCGGATGGGGCGGCACCCGGCGGCGCGAATTACGAAAGCGCAGGCGGCAATGCCGAGGATATGCAAATTGAGCAGGCCAAAATGATGATAGCGCCGAGGAGCCCGCTTTCGGGACATGGACAATACATAGAAGGACGTTTTTGGGGTGATATCGTGATTAATATCGTTGGAATTGAGGGCACAGGCGCCATACCTGATGTGGCCGGCCCCGGCGGCGCAAATTATGAGGGTGCCGGCGGCAATGTGGAGGGCACGCAGGTTGCGCAGGCAAAGGGGGCGCAGGTGGCCAAAAGCCTGGTGGATCTTTTGCCGGGGCAGGTGTTTTCCGCGGAAATTTTGGACATACAGCCCGGCGTGATACATTTAAAAATGGGCGAAGGCGCGCCCCTTGCGGCGCGCACGCTGTCGCCGCCCGATGCGCGCATTGGCGATAATGCCACATTTGTGGTGCGCGAAAATGTGCCGGGCCAGGGAAATGCCCCCGCGCAAATTACGCTGGAATTTTTGCGGGGCGCGGCCATAGGGGAAAATGCCCGGGTGTCGGCCAGCATCGTAAAAGAGGCCCTTGCCGCGGCCAATATGCAATATACGGGGCAAAACAGCGCGCTGATAGAGGATTTGGTGGCGCACAACCTGCCCATAGACCATAACAGCGTGCAACGGGCGGCGTTTTTCCGGTATTCTATGCCCGATGTGCCCTTTGCGCGCATTGCCTTTTTGATGGAGAATAATTTTGCGCCCATAGAGCGCACCGTTGAAGTTTTTCAACGCATGGCGGCGGGCGAGATGAATTTGCGAAGCGAGACGGCGAATTTGCAGAGGCTTGTGGCCGAGACGAATTTTCAAAATCCGGCTGTGCGGGAGAATCTGCAAGCCATGATATCGGGGAAATTGATTTTTGAGCCGCAAGCGCAGCCTCAAACCCAGCCGCAGGTTGAAGCGCAGGCCCAAAGCCAAGCACAAGCCCCACAACCCGGCCAGTCAATTGAACTGCAAAACAGCCAAATTACGGATTTGGGTAAATATTTAACCCAGCTGCGCACGCTGACAGAAGAAATAACGGCCTTTTTGCGCCAAAACGGCGAAAACAGCCCCGCCATACGCCAAAGTCTGGAAAATATCGGCGACATGCTGGATTTTGCGCGCAACATAGGCGAAACCAAGATGTATTATCAATTTCCCTTTGTGCTTGCGGGCAGAGAGCATCTGGCAGAGCTGCATATCTTCAAGAAAAAGGCCGCCAGAAAAACCAGCGGCAAAAACGCCACCGCCCTTATTGGGCTGGACATGGCCCATCTGGGGCGCGTGGAGATATTGGTGAACAAAGCGGGCCGGGACGTCAATTTGCAATTCCGCACCGACAGCGGCAGAACTATTATGCTGGTGGGCGAAAACAGAGCAAAGCTGGCGGACATGCTGGGGGATGCGGGATATTTGCTTACGGGCCTCGGCATGAAGATGATTGATGAAAAATTTGACATAGCAAGCGGCGAAAGGAAGGAAGCGCCGAGAAACACCCCTTCTGTGGGC
>JAITMW010000024.1 GCA_031277155.1 Clostridiales bacterium
TGACGCGCAGGCCTTTTTCGACATTTGCGAGGAAAACGAAAATCTGGCCGCCGCAAAGCTGATTTTTCATCATCACAGGGGCATTGGGCCTCTCTCCGCAGCGATAATCTGCCAAATAGCCCAAATTGACGCCGACAAACCCCTGCCGCCAAACAAGCGCGAGACCCTCTTTGCGGTCTTTGCCGCCGTCATGGAAGATGTGCGAAACGGCAATTTCACGCCCTTTGTCATGTTTAATCACGGTCTAACCGCGCCGGAGAAATTCGCCGTCATCGGCCGCAATGTCTATGACAGCCACTTTGTGCGCCATTTTGACACGCCATCCCAAATGGCGGAATTTTTCTTTGCCGCCAAAGACAGCGGCCACGCCCTGCGCCAAAAATCCCAAGACCTGCGCCGCCATGTGCAAAATCTTATAGAGCGGGCGGTGAAAAAGGCGCAAACGCACGAGGCCACCCTGGACGACATTGCCGACCGCGAGACCCTGCGCCTTTACGGCGAGCTTATAACCGCGGGCATCTATGCCATCGCCCCCGGCGACAAAATATTCAACACCACAAATTTCTATGATGAAGAAATGCCGGAAATAGACATTCCGCTGGACCCCGCCAAAACCGCCGCGGAAAACGCCCAGGCATATTTTGCCAAATATAGCAAGCAAAAGCGCACCTTTGCCGCCCTGCAAACACAGATTGCCCAAAATATGGAGGAATTGCAATATCTGGAAGGCGTCCGTCACGCCATCGACAACAGCAGCGACGAGGCCGACCTGGCGCAAATCCGCGAAGAGCTGGCAAGCCAAGGCTTTTTAAAAAGGCGCGAGCCAAAGAAAAAGAGGGCCAAAGAAAAAAAGGCAAAGCCCCTGCACTATGTCTCAAGCGACGGCTTTGACATCTTTGTGGGCAAAAACAACGCCCAAAATGACGAGCTGACCATGCGCACCGCCGCCCAGGACGACATATGGCTGCACACCAAAAACATCCCCGGCAGCCACGTGATTTTAAAGGCCCAAAACGGCCGCGTCTCCGACGCCGCCCTGGAAGAGGCCGCCCATCTGGCCGCCTATTACAGCCGCGCCCGCGGCGGCAGCCTGGTCCCGGTGGACTATTGCCCCCGCCGCCAAATTAAAAAGCCCGCCGGCGCAAAGCCGGGCTTTGTAATCTACGAGGGCCACAAAACGGCCTATATCACCCCCGACGAGGCCAAAATCAACGCCATGGGCACGGGCCGCCACCCATCGTAGGGGCGGCGTCATGCCGCCCTTACGTGACAAAGGCCTGGGGGCCGGGTGCCGTCTGTTGCCACCCATCGTAGGGGCGGCGTTATGCCGCCCCATTGCGGGCGGCGCCATTCCGCCCCTACGGGCATATCAGGCGGCGGGTTGTCGACCCGTGGGTTTATACTAATTCTAGATGAAAACCTGTAGTTTGGAGCGGCCCCGAAAGCTGAAGCTTTCGGAAAAAGGCCGCGAACAAAGTACAGGATTTTAATCAGGATTAGTATTAGTTGAAATACTTCGTGAAGAAGTCCGTATCAATCTCCGGATACAGCACAAATTTGTCCAAGATGCCTTTGATGCGCCGGATGGAGGCGGTTTTTACATCCTCGTCCAGGGTATATCTGGCCTTGCTGACATTGCCCTTTTTGTCCAGCGCAGGCTTTATGCTTTTTAGCACGGCGGCGATGATGTCGGCAATTTCCGCCATTTCGTCCCTGCCCATGCCCAGGGTGGTGGTCGCCGGTGTGCCCAGGCGCAGGCCGCTGGTGTACCAGGGGCCATATTCATCAAAGGGCAGGGTGTTGCGGTTTAGCGTCATGCCACATTCGCGCAGGGCGCTTTCGGCTTGGCGGCCGGTGAGGCCCAAAGCGGCCACATCCACAAGAACGATGTGGTTTTCGGTTCCGCCGGCCTGCACTTTTATGCCCTTTTCTATCAAAGATGCCGCCAATTGTTTGGAATTTTCGATAATCTTTTTTGCATATGCTTTAAATTCCGGCGTGTTGGCCTCTTTAAAGGCTATGGCCTTGGCGGCCATCACATTGGGCAGGGGCCCGCCCATCACATGGGGGCAGCCTTTGTCCACATATTCCGCATATTCTTTTTTGCAAAGCACCATGCCGCCCCGAGGGCCGCGCAGGGTTTTGTGTGTCGTCGTCGTGCAGATATGCGCATATGGAATGGGGTTGTATTTGCCCGTCAGCCCGCCGCCCGCCACCAGGCCCGCAAAATGTGCCATATCCACCATCATCACCGCGCCAACCTCGTCGGCATAGGATTTTAACAGCTCATAGTCCACGGCACCCGTATAGGCGGAAAAGCCAATCAGAAAAATCAAAGGCTTGATGTCATGGAGCATTTGGCGCAGGTTTTCATAGTCCAAAAGGCCTGTCTCTTTGTCAACATGATAGTTATAAACATCAAACATCTGGGCGGAAACATTATGGCGATAGCCATGGGTCAAATGCCCGCCGCTGTACAAATCCATGCCCAACAGCTTTTGATTGCCCATTTCGGCGCGAATTTCGTCCCATTGCTCTTTGGTTATGTTAAGCAGATTTTTCTCTCCGAATTTTTCCAGGGCAGGTGTTTGCACATGCTTGCGCAAAATAGCCCAAAAGGCCACCAAATTAGCATCCGCCCCCGAATGTGGCTGCACATAGGCATGTTCTGCTCCCAGAAGGGCCATGGCTTCTTTGCTGGCCAGCCTTTCGATATCGTCCACATTGTCACAGCCCGCATAAAAGCGGTTGCCCGCATAGCCCTCTGCGTATTTGTCCGTCAGCAAATTGCCCATGGCGGATTGCACAGCCAAGGAGCAAAAGTTTTCGCTGGCAATCAGCTTTAAATGGCTGCGCTGGTCAACTAGCTCCTTCACAATGCTTTTTGCAATTTCCGGTCGTTTTTTTGCCACTGCATCGATATTAGCGACAAATGTCAGCATTTCGGCATTAAGCTCTTCCCCTGCGGTTTTTGTCAAATAGTCCTTTAAAATGTCCATTTACGGCACATCCTTTCGTATTATTGTAAAAAAATTTCTTAAAAATTTCTTGTAAAAGTACGCGGTTTGTGATATAATACAAATATAAAGGCAATCGCAAAGCGGTTGACCGAATCAGTGGTTAAAAATTGATAACCGCCTGCGTTGGCCCGTGGCGGTTATCTTCTTGTGAAGATAATGCTGGTGTGATTCAGCATAAACATTATTGTATGTAAGTCATTTCCGACCACAAACAACATTGCCATAACAAAATCATTCAACATGGCCCATCACCCCCTTTCCCTAAAGAATGGGGATTCAGCCAACCGCTCCGCATTTTCGATTGCCTTTACATCGTTGCTATATCACTATATCACATCCATAAAAGTTATGCAAGCGCGTTCCATTGTTTTACTTCGGGGGCAGCATCACATTTTCCATTATACGAATTGGCACAAATTGGGTTTCGGTGGTGCCGTTGCCCAGCTGGCCAAATTGATTGTCTCCCCATGTCCACAAACTGCCGTCGGCCCTAACTGCCATTGTGGCAGAGCCGGCGGCGGCAACCGCGGCAACACCATCCATGATGCGCACAGGGTCGGGACGGTATACTTCTGTGCCGTCCCCAAGGGCGCCGCGCCAATTGCTGCCCCAGCCCCATAGGGTGCCGTCGGCCGTAACAGCCATTGTGTGGTGGTCGCTTGCTGAAACGGCAATCACATCGTCCATTTTTCTTGTGGGAGTGTCGTTGAATTGCTCCGTACCGTCATCAAGCTGACTGCCCCAGCCGCCCCAAGTCCACAGGCCGCCGTCATTCCCAATTGCCGCCACGCCAAAGCCTTCGATTGATATGGCAGCCACATCTTCCATCATTCTTCGCGGGCCAAACCGATATTCGGTTGTGCCGTCCCCCAATTGACCCATTTGATTGTCGCCCCAAACCCACAAACTGCCGTCGGTTCTCGCTGCCATTGTAAAACTGTGGCCGGCGGCAACAGAAGCAACATCGTCCATGACGCGCACGGGGCTATGGCGGTCTATTCCCGTGCCGTCCCCAAGGGCGCCGCGCCAATTGCTGCCCCAGGCCCACAAAACCCCGTCGGCTGTGATGGCCATTGTATGGCTGTTGCCGGCGGAAACGGCAATCACGCCGTCCATAATTTTTATGGGCTGAATGATGGGCGCATCAAGGTCCGAAACCTCTCCGTTGCCAAGCTGCCCCAATGTGTTATGGCCCCAGGCCCACAAGCTGCCGTCATTTTTGATTGCCATCGTATGCAGCCCGCCCGCCGAAACAGCGGCCACATCTTCCATTACCCTTATGGGGACAGTGCTGTAATTGCCTTCAACAATGGCAAAGCGCGCGCCATACATGCCGTCCTGCTCTTCGCCAAATTCATTTCTATACAGCCCCCAAACCCACAGATTGCCGTCGTCTTGTATCGCGTAGCTTCTTGAAGCCCCCAAGGCAATGGCCGCCCTTGTGACGCTTGCGATGCCCACCGTGTTTGTCTCGGCATTGAAAGATACAACATAGCCCGCGCTTTCCGCCACGGTTCGTATGGGCAGCATCATGGTGCCGTTGATTATTTGGGCGGGCACATCCAATTCGCGGTTTTCGCCGTTTATTGCGAAAACCGCGCTGTCGGCAGTGATAATTATGGTGTCGCCGCCCCTTGTCAGCGTGCTTGTCCTTGCGGCGCCGTCCCATTCCACGGCAAAGCCCAGCGCCTGAAACACGGCGCGTGCGGGAACAAGCATATGCCCGTCAATATTGATGGGGCCTTGGCTTTCAAAGGCTACTGGCCGTCCGTTGATGATAACGCTGACGCTAACGCCGATTTCATTGGCGCGCAAAGACGCGGGCATAAAAATCCCCGCGGCCAGCACCAATGCCAATATTGCGGACAATAATTTTTTCATGTTTTCCTCCTTTTTTAAAACAACCCCGATATCCGCCCCATGCTGTCCACATCAATCTTCTCGCTGCTGGGCACCTTGGGCAGGCCCGGCATTGTCATGATATCCCCCGCCAATGCCACGATGAAGCCCGCCCCGGCGGAGACTTTAAGACTGCGAATGGTAATGACAAAGCCCTCGGGGGCGCAGCGCAGGTCGGCGTTGTCGCTAAAGCTGTATTGGGTTTTGGCCATGCATATGGGCAG